>NZ_RAWC01000480.1:0-456 GCF_003611685.1 Corallococcus sp. CA049B
AGATGTGTATCAGAGACAGCCTCCAGCGTCATGCCGTCCACCAGGTGGAGCACGGCGATGTCGCGGCTGGACGCGGGGACTCGGCCAAAGAGGCGGTCCAGCAGGCCCCGGGCGGCGGTGCGCGCCTCGGTGTCGCCGGAAGCGGCGATGCGGAGCACCAGCTCATCGTCGCGGTCCTCGGGGCGCCGCCTGGCGCCGCGCAGGCGGTTGAGGCACACGCGGGTGGCGATCTGATGCAGCAGGCTGGAGGGCCCGGCGTCCTTCAGCGCGGCTTGGTAGCGCAGCAGTTGAACGAACACGTCATGCATGGCGTCCACGGCCTGTTCCTCGTCGCGCAGCAGGAAGCGGCAGCGCCGGAGCACCTGGGGGCCATAGCGTCGGTAATAGGCCTCCACATCGACGGACACCGCACGCGCCCTGTCGCTTATACACATCTGACGCTGCCGACGATCGCAT
>NZ_RAWC01000481.1:0-475 GCF_003611685.1 Corallococcus sp. CA049B
CTCTTAATCGGCGCGGAGGGGGCGGACCAACGGTTTCCGTCGCCCTGGGGCCCCGAGCGTGGGGTGCCAACCGTTCCAGGGGGCCGGTATTCCTATGTGGAGGGCTACGGGTCCGCCCGGCCCCGCGCCTGGCCCCGTGCCTGCCCCCCGGCCTATCTCGATACCCCCTGGACGGGGGGGAATGCCGGACCGTGGACACACTGCTTACGTTCCCAAGGCACCTGCGATGGAGCAGGGCAGGCATGGGAGCACGGCATGCGTTCAGCACGGCGAGTCATCTGGGGCGGGTGGGCACTTCTGGGCGCGGGACTCCTCGGGCTGGGAAGCACTGCGTGTGGTGGTGCTTCGGCGGAGGAAGCTGGCGATGTGACCGCCAGTGCGGAAGCCCAGGACGCCCCGGTCCCCGCGCCGGCCCCTCGGACGGCTGCTCCCTCGCCCGGGACCCAGGCACCCACGCAGGCGCCCTCCGCGGAGA
>NZ_RAWC01000482.1:0-467 GCF_003611685.1 Corallococcus sp. CA049B
GTATTAAAGGCGCATCAGTTAAACTTTATACTATTCCAGTAACAGATATGATACAATCTAATGAGAATTGGAAAATTGAAAGTGCAACAGTTAGTTCTTTAAGGTTAGATGTTGTTATTAAAGAAATGATACGTAAATCACGTACGATTGCGAAACAACTAATCGAAAAAAAACGTGTTAAAGTGAATCACACTATTGTTGATTCAGCAGATTTTCAATTACAAGCAAATGATTTAATATCCATCCAAGGTTTTGGTAGAGCACACATTACTGACTTAGGTGGTAAAACTAAAAAAGATAAAACGCACATTACCTATAGAACATTATTCAAATAGTAATGATTTAAGGAGGATAACAAATGCCTTTTACACCAAATGAAATTAAGAATAAAGAGTTTTCACGTGTAAAGAATTGTTTAGAACCTACTGAAGTTGCTAATTTTTTGGAGCAACTAAGCACTGAAATTG
>NZ_RAWC01000483.1:0-451 GCF_003611685.1 Corallococcus sp. CA049B
AGGAAGGACAGGCGGGGGGAATCAGTAGTCATGGCAGGTCTCGGAAAAGCGGTTAGTCGATCTGCGCGATCGGGTCGAGGCGAGCCTTCAGCGCTGCGCGGTCGTCCCAGGCGCTGTCAGGAATCTCCAGGAAGGCCTGCAGGCGTCGCTTGATGGTCTGATGGGCACGGTCAAAGGCTTCTGCCTTCTGCGCATCCGAACCTTCCACGCCGGCCGGGTCGAACAGGCCCCAATGCCCGCGAACGAAGTCACCAAACACCACCGGGCACGCCTCGGCGGCCGCGCTGTCACACACGGTGACGATCAGATCCATGGCAGCGGCATCGGCTTCGGCAAATTCGTCCCAGAACTTGCTGCGCATGCCCTCGACGGGGAAGCCTTCGCGCTCCAGCTGGGCAATGGCAAAGGGATTGACGCGACCGGCCGGCTGGCTGCCCGCACTGAAGGAGAG
>NZ_RAWC01000484.1:0-447 GCF_003611685.1 Corallococcus sp. CA049B
CTCCCAACATGAGTTGCAGGGTATGGCGTTTCAAGCGGTGGTGCTCCAGACGTGAGATGGCACACCCCGGGCGTATGGCGCGGGGAGGCCGGTGGCAGGCATTGCCTTGTGATGGGGAGCTGGAATCCCTTGCGGTCAATGGATGACCGCAAGGGACACCTGCCGGCAGTTTAACAGCTCTTTCCTGAGGCTGTCTGCCTTTATTCTCATGAGAGGTTTCTCAGGAGGATGCACGGCGATGAATGAGCACGACCTCCATGGGGTAGGACCCGCGCTGCGCGCGAAGTGGGAGCGACTCGGAGCGAAGACATTGCGCGGGCTCACGTTGGAGCAGCCGGGGCCGGAGATGATCCGCGGTGGCGTCGAGGTCATCGACGACGGGGGGTTCGAGATCGCCGCGAGACTGGAGTGAAGCCCCACCCAGGGGCATCAGGCGCCAGGCATCCC
>NZ_RAWC01000485.1:0-417 GCF_003611685.1 Corallococcus sp. CA049B
AACTGGGACAGCGCGAAATGCCAGATGTCGATCAGCTCGATGCGCAGCTGCTCGAGATTCATGGTCTGCTTGGACCACCACTTCCAGCCGTGGTGATCCATCGCCTCGGTGGTCTCCACCAGCACTGCGCGCATGTAGGGATATCGAGCTTGGAGCCAGGCCGGGTCGATTTTGGAGTTGACATCAGCCTGAAGTCGAAGCATTTCAAGCACTTCGCGGCGCATATCCGCCTCCCTATGCTGGACTGCCTGTGCCCGCAGGATTATCACGCTACCGATCCGGGACCGTTACTACATCGTATGCGCCCAGAAAGCGAACCTCAAACCACCGTCACCATGCTGGGAACCACCGCGGCAGGCGCCGCTGCCAGTTGGCGCAGATGGACCCGCCAGAAATGCCACTTGCTCACGTTCTTGG
>NZ_RAWC01000486.1:0-414 GCF_003611685.1 Corallococcus sp. CA049B
GGATATTATTAATGTAAATGTACTTATTAACTCTACACTTACTGAAATTACACCTGCGTATCAAAGGATTAAATATGTGAACGAAAAATTTGAGGAATTAACTTTTGCTACAGAAACTAGTTCAAAAGTAAAAAAGGATGGCTCTCCTGCAGATATTCTTGATGAGTTAACTGAGTTAACTGAACTAGCGAAAAGTGTGACAAAAAATGATGTGGATGGTTTTGAATTTTACCTTAATACATTCCACGATGTAATGGTAGGAAATAATTTATTCGGGCGTTCAGCTTTAAAAACTGCATCGGAATTAATTACTAAAGAAAATGTGAAAACAAGTGGCAGTGAGGTCGGAAATGTTTATAACTTCTTAATTGTATTAACAGCTCTGCAAGCAAAAGCTTTTCTTACTTTAACAAC
>NZ_RAWC01000487.1:0-413 GCF_003611685.1 Corallococcus sp. CA049B
CCCCCCCAGGCTCCGCTGGCAGTCCCGGTCCCCGTCCGGACGGAGCTGCCCGGAACCTTGCGCGTGCTGGGGCTCCTCGCGGTGGCGCTGGTGCCGTGCGTCCTCGCGGTGAGCGAGCTGGGGCGCATCCACCCGGACGAGGTGTTCCAGGCGCTGGAGCCCGCGTACTGGCGCGTGCACGGCTACGGCGTGCTGGCCTGGGAGTGGCGCGAGGGCCTGCGCAACTGGGCCGTCCCCGGCGTGCTGGCCGCCTTCCTCAAGGCGGCGCATGGGGTCGGCATCACCGACCCGCGCGTCTACCGGGGCGTGGTGGCGCTGCCCCAGTTCGCCCTGCACGCCTGGAGCCTGTGGGCCGTCTACCGCTTCGCGGAGCGCCGGGCGGGCCCGTGGGGTGGGGCGCTCGCGGTGCTGCT
>NZ_RAWC01000488.1:0-410 GCF_003611685.1 Corallococcus sp. CA049B
GAATGGTACCAAAAGAGAAAATCTATGACTTATATTCATTACGTTGGCAAATTGAACTGTTATTTAAAATATGGATATCTTGGTTTCAAATTCATCGTTGTAAATCTATTAAACAAGAGCGATTAGAATGTCACCTTTATGGGCAACCCATTAGTATTCTATTATGTTCTTCTACTATGTTTAAAATGCGAGAACTCCTATTACGTAAGAAACAGAAAGAACTAAGTGAATATAAAGCGATGTATATAATTAAGGATTATTTTTCACTTTTTTACCAATCATTACACAAAAACACCCAAGAATTATCAAAGGTTCTCCTTCGTCTGTTTAACCTCCTACAGCACAACGGACGAAAATCTCATCGGTACGAGAAAAAGACAGTCTTTGATATTTTGGGTGTTGTTTATGAG
>NZ_RAWC01000489.1:0-407 GCF_003611685.1 Corallococcus sp. CA049B
GTTCAGGAGTGGCGGGGGAAGACGCCTCGCGCACGCGCGACACACAGCCGAGCGCCAGCACGAGGGACACAGCTGAAAGGAGGAACGTGCAGCCGATGCCGGCGGCTTGCGCGGTGAAGCCGTAGGTGACGGGCGCGAGCACGGAGGCCAGCGCGCCGCAGGCGCCCAGCGCGCCCATGAACCGGCCGCGCTCGGAAGGCGCCGGGGACTGCTCCACCACCAGCGCGGACGCGGAGGAGCGGTGCAGGCCATCTGGAATCGCCAGCAGCACCCAGGCGGCCACCAGCGTCACCAGCGCGGCGCCGTCCGGCAGCCATCCCGCGGCCCCCAGCACCGCGGCCATCACCGCCATGCCCGCGAGGCCCGGCACAATCATGCCCACGCGCCGGGACAGCCGGTCCGACAGC
>NZ_RAWC01000048.1:0-48206 GCF_003611685.1 Corallococcus sp. CA049B
GGGCGTCGCAGGGCGGGGGCTATCCCGACCGGCTCGCCTCCCGCCTCCGGAAGGACGGCCTCCCCGTGGGCCATACCAACCTGGGGCAGAGCGGTGCGCGCGTGCGCGACATCGTCAACACCGCCCTCAAGCGCGTCATCGCGTTGCAGCCCACGCTCATCACCCTGGGCGTGGGCACCAACGACCTCTGGCGCGGCACCGAGGTGGCGGAGTTCCAGGACGACCTGGACCGCATCGCCCGGCGGCTGAAGCAGACGGGCGCGTCCATGGTGGTGGTGAACCTGGCGGACCTGGCGCTCGCGCCGGTGGCGAAGATGGTGCCCAGCGCGCTGTACGAGGGGCGCATCGAGCCGTTCAACGACGCCATCGCCTCCGTGGCCCGCTCACACGGACTGCACCTGGTGGACCTCTTCACCGCCAGCCGGGAGATGATCCCCCGGCGCCCGGACTTCTTCTGCTCGGATGGCTTCCACCCGTCCGCGGAGGGCTACGAGGAGTGGGCGGACCTGATGCTCCCCGTGGTCCGCACGCTCGTGCGGCGGTAGGCCCCGGCCTTGGAGGCGCGGGGCAGGGCGCCTTCGCCGCCCCGCGCTCAGGCCTTCGCGATGCCGGAGGGCGCGGGCGGCGTGGAGGGCGCGTCCGCGGGCGGCGCGCTGATGCTGCGCTCGCGGCCGGGGTGCACCTCCATGCCGGGCTCGAACGCCGTCACGCGGTTGCGGCCCGTCCGCTTGCTGCAATAGAGCGCCGAGTCCGCGCAGTCCACCAGCGTGTCCTGCGCCGTCGCGTCCGTGGGGAAGTGCGAGACGCCGATGGACACCGTGACGTGGCCCCCGGGCAGCCCCGGACGGCTGAGCGTGACGGAGTCCGCCACCGCGCGGCGCAGCGTCTCCGCCACCTCCACCGCCGTGGCCTTGGACACCTGCGGCAGCAGCAGCACGAACTCCTCGCCGCCGTAGCGCCCCAGCGTGTCCACCTTGCGCGCGCGGGTGCGGAGCACGTCGGAGACCCGGCGCAGCGTCTCGTCCCCGGCGCGGTGTCCGGCCAGGTCGTTGAGCCGCTTGAAGTGGTCCACGTCCACCATCAGCAGCGCCATGGGCACGCCGAAGCGCTGGGCCCGCGCCAGCTCCAGGTCCAGCCGCTGGAAGAGGTGGCGGCGGTTGGGCACGCCCGTGAGCGCGTCCGTCAGCGTGAGCTTCACCGTCTCCGCGTGCAGGCGCGCGTTCGTCACCGCCGTCGCGGCCTGATCCGCCACCGCGGTGAAGAGCTCGATCTCCTCCGCGGAGATGCTCGCCGTCTCCGGGCGCTGGAAGTTGATGACGCCCAGGAGCGTGTCCGCGTGCACCATGGGCACCGCCAGCAGCGCCCCCTGCTCCGAGCCGCCGCGCAGCCCGCGCCGCGCGAAGACGCTGGTGCTGTCCGTCAGGTCCGGCAGGTACACCGCCTTGCGCGCCTGGGCGGCCCGGCCGCACGCGCCCTCGCCCATGGAGAAGGTGTGGCCCTCCAGGCCCCGGCCCCGCGGCCACGCGTGCTTCACCTCCAGCAGGCCCTCCTCGTTGAGGAGCATGATGGAGAAGTCGGGGATGTGCAGCCGCTCCACCACCATGCGGGTGATGCGCGACAGGAGCTCGTCCAGCTCCAGCGTGGTGTTGAGCGAGCGGGCCACGTCGAACAGCAGCGACAGCTCCGTCAGGCGCTCCTCCAACTCGTCCTTCAGCGCCAGCTTCTCCTTCACCAGCTGAAGGTCGCGGTGCGTGTCGATCTCCTCCACCTTCATGGAGGTGAGCCGCGCGAGCATCTGGTTGAAGGCCGCGCCCAGCCGCGAAATCTCGTCCGTGCCCCGGGCCTCCGCGCGCACCAGCAGGTCGCCGTCCGCCGCGCGGCCCATGGCCTCGCTCAGCCGCTTGAGCGGCGCGGTGAGCACGAAGCGCAGGGACAGCCAGGTGACGAGCCCCAGGATGCCCACGAAGAGCACCATCGCGCCCAGCGCGTCCTGGAACACCGTCTGGAGCTGGCGGGTCAGCGCGGGCTCGCCCATGCGCACCTGCAGGACGCCCATGCGCTGCGCGGCCTCTCCGGTGTGACAGCCGGAGCACTCCGGGCCGCCCAGGGGCCGCACCACCTCCGTGCCGTGGTCGCTGGAGCGCGCCGTCTCCGGCCCCGTCGCGGACAGCCGCGCGGCCTCCGGGTGCGGGTGGCCCTGCTCGGCCGGCCGCCGGCTCCAGCGGATGCGCCCCTCCGGCGTCAGGACGCGCAGGTCCTCCACGGAGCGGAACAGCCGCGTGTCCGACGACAGCACCTCCGCCACCGCCCCATGGGGAGCCGCGCCCGGCGCCTGCGGCAGCGTGAAGGTGGAGGCGACGGCCTCCGCCAGCGCGAGCGCCTCCAGGTGCGTGCCTTCGCGCACGGCCTGACGGGCCTCGCGTGAGAAGTGCCCCACGCCCAGGAGCGCCACCACCAACCCGGGCAGCGCGATGCTCCACAAGAGCTTCCTGCCAATCGTCTCGGAACCGAGGGCCATGTGCGGGGCGCAGTGTGCTTCGTGCATTCGCGTTCTGTCCGCGAGTGACGGAGTGTTGAAAATTGTCAGGGGCATGACACGCCCTGTCAAACGTACCAGTGTCGAAATATTGAAATGGGGGTGTGGGTCCCCGGCGGTTTCCTGGTTTCACGGGATGTACCCGTGACACGGTGGACGCACTCCCGAAAACCGGGCCCGGTGATAGGAAATCCGCCCATGACCCTGCCCGTGTTCCTCACCTCCGTGCTGCTGCCGGTGCCCCATGGCTTCGCCACGCGCGCGGGAGGGGTGTCCGAAGGGCCCTACGCGTCGCTGAACCTGGGCTTCTCCGTGAACGACGAGCGCCCCCGGGTGGAGGAGAACCACCGCCGGCTGGCCCGGGCCGCGGGCGCGCGGCTGGGCGCGCTCTGCCGGGTGTCGCAGGTGCACGGCGACAGGGTGCTGGAGGTGCGCGGCGAAGCCGACGACGTGCTGCGCCCGACGCTGGGCGAAGCGGACGCGCTGTGGACGGAAGGGGAGGGCAGCTGGGTGGCGGTGGGCACCGCGGACTGCGTGCCGGTGCTTCTGGTGGATCCGCGCGCCCGGCGCGTGGCGGCGGTGCACTCCGGGTGGAAGGGCACGGACCTGGAGATCAGCGCCCGCACGGTGGAGGCGCTGGTGGCGCGGGGCAGCCGGCCGGAGGACCTGCTGGCGGCGGTGGGCCCCTGCATCCAGGCGTGCTGCTACGAGGTGTCCCCGGAGCTGGGCGACCGCTTCCGCGCGCGCTTCGGCCCGGACGTCGTCCGCGCGGGGGACAAGCCGCACCTGGACCTGCCACGCGCAGTGAAGGCGTCCCTGCTGAAGGCGGGCCTGAAGCCGGAGCACCTGGACGTGCTACAGGCCTGTACGGCGTGTGATCCGGACCGGTTCTTCTCCCACCGCCGGGACGCGGGGCGCACCGGGCGGCACCTCAACTACGTGCTGCACCGCTTCTAGCGGAGGCCCGCCGGGGTCGTTTTCTTGACGGTCTCCGACCGGCCTTCCTATCCTCGACCTGGAATTCCCTCCGTCCAGGCTCGTGCCGGTGCGTCCCTTCCTCTTCCGCCTGTTTGCCGCCGTCGCGCTGTCCGCGCCGACCGCCTGCGCCACCACCGCTGCTTCGCAGACGGAAGTGGGCCGGCTGGAGGCGGAGGTGCGCACGCTGCGCGCGTCCCAGGCGTCGCTGCTGGAGCGCCTGGAGCGGCTGGAGAACCGCGACGCCGTCTCACGCGCCCGCGCCGCCGCCCCGGCCCCCGCCGCGGCGTCCCCGAAGGCCACCGCGAGCGCGAAGCCGGAGGCCGCCTCGCCCGAAGGCGGCGAGGCGCTGGGGCTGGCGCCGGCGGAGCTGACGGTGGTCCGGCTCAAGCCGAAGAAGGAACCCGCGCCGCGCATCAACACGGCGGTGGCGGTGGTGGAGCCGGACGCGGACCAGATGGAGATGTTCATCTCCCCGGTGGAGGGCTCGTCCGGGACCGGGTCGGTGGGCTCCATCAGCGCCTCGACGGCCGCTCGCATGGAGCCGCCGGAGAAGGACCCGGACATCCTCGACGCCGAATACGAGCGCGCGGTGGCCATGCTGCGCACCGGCAACGTGGAAGGCGGCGTGGAGACGCTCACGCGCTTCGCGGCGGAGAACCCGCGCCACCCCCGCGCCGACAACGCCCTGTACTTCAGCGGCCTGGGCCAGATGGGGCTCAAGGACGCGGCCGGCGCGGCCAAGACGTTCGAGAAGCTCATCAAGAACTACCCCGCTGGGGATGCCGTCCAGGACGGCATGCTCAGGCTCGCGGAGTGCCGGGTGCGGCTGAACCAGGCCGTGGATGCCCGAGCCCTCTATACCCGCGTCGTCACCCAGTTCCCGGGGACGGCCGCCGCCACGCAGGCGGAGCAGCGGCTCGCCGCGCTCTCGCCGTAAGCTTTTTTGTGAAAGGACGTCGTCCGATGCGCTCCCGGATCCTCGCCTCCCTGCTCGTGCCCCTCACCGTCGCGCCGGCATGGACGGCTTTCGCCCAGGACGCCCAGGAGGAGGAACCCCAGCCGGCCTCCGAGACGGAAGGGCAGGACATCTCCGACGACGTGGAGCAGCGCCCCACCTCCGTCACGCTGCCCCCCGGCGCCCCGCAGGGCCGTGAGAGCGCGCCCGGTCAGGTGCACACCGTGGAGACGGGCGACACGCTGTGGGACCTGTCCCAGCGCTACCTGGGCAGCCCCTGGTACTGGCCCAAGGTCTGGTCCTACAACCCGCAGATCGCCAACCCGCACTGGATCTACCCGGGCAACAACGTGAAGTTCTTCGCGGGGGGCGAAGAGGTGCCCGCGCGCGTGGAAGGCGGGGACCTGCCCTCCGACGACGTGGCGGCGCCCACGGACGTGAGCGGCGGCAGCCTGGTGTCGGTGGTCGGGAAGATCGGCTTCGACCCGTCCAAGTCCAGCCCGGTGACGACCAAGGGCTTCGTGACGACGCGCGAACTGGACGAAGCGGGCCGCATCGAGGGCTCGACCTCCGAGGCGCTGATGCTCTCCGCTCCGGAGAAGGTCTACCTGCGCTTCAAGAAGCGCGGCGCCGCCAAGATTGGCGACCGCTACGTCATCTTCCACACCGTGGAAGAGGTGAAGCACCCGGTGACGAACGCGCGCACGGGCTACCTCACGGAGCTGCTGGGCACGGTGCAGGTCGTCGCCATCAACAACGACGTGGTCACCGCGCGCATCATGGAGACGTGGGACCCCATCTCCCGCGGCGACCTGGTGGGCCCCTCCAGCGAGAAGCTGTCGGAGCGCATCGCCCCCAAGCCCAACAGCAAGGAGATCCCCGGCTTCGTGCTCACGCCGATGACGCCGGGCCAGACGCTCCTGGGCGAGCACAACTTCGTCGTCGTGGACCGCGGCACCGCGGACGGCGTGCAGGTGGGCAACACCTTCACCATCGAGCGCCGGGGCGACCCCAGCCTGGATGTGCTCGGCCGCAGCGACTACAAGATGGGCGACGCGGGCAAGGGCCAGAAGACCTACCCCTGGGAGGCCGTGGCCCAGTGCATGGTCACCGAAGTGCGTGAGCGCACCTCCAACTGCCTGATGACCCGCTCCATGGTGGAGGTCTCCGCGGGCGACCGCGCCACCATGCGCAAGGACGGAACGCCCACCGCCAGCCGCTGAACGAAGGCGGCGATCGGCAGGAATGCTGCATTCCGGCCCGCCCGGGAAGGGCGGGTCGCTTGACCCTCGAAGAACCGGTGTTATGTGTCACGCCCCTCCCGGGACCACCTCTATATAGGTGGGAAACAGGCGGGGGACGGCATGGCGGACACGAACACGGATACGCACCTACACTGGGACGAGCAGCGCGCCACCCTGGCGCTCTGGGCCATTGCGGGCCTGGGGCCCCGGACGTTGGACGCGGTGCGCGCGTTCGCCGGAGGGGCGCTGTCCCGGCTCGCGTCCGTGCCCGTGCGGGACTGGGTGGCGGATGTCCCGGTGCCCGCGACCGTCCGCCAGCGGCTGGCCGCCGTCGCATCGCTGGACGCCCTGGCGTCCCGGACGGAGGAGGCCTGTGCCGGGACGGGCCTCCAGGTGGCCTTCGCGGGCTCGCCGGCGTACCCCGCCCGGCTGGTGGGGCTGGAGGACGCGCCCCCGCTGCTGTTCCACCTGGGAAACCCGGGACCTCCCCGGCGCAGGCTGGCGATGGTGGGCAGCCGCCATCCGGACCAGGGCTTCCTGCCGTTCGCGCGCACGTTCGCCCGGAAGGTGGCGGAGGCCGGGGTGGGGGGGGTGTCGGGCGCGGCGGAGGGCGTGGACCGGGCCTGCCACTGGGGCGCGCTGGATGTGGGCGCGGAGACGTGGGCCTTCCTGGGCTCCGCGCTGGACGCGTTGGACCCCGCCCAGGCCCGGCTGCTGCCCCACTTCCTGGAGCGGGGAGGGGTGTACTTCAGCGAGCTGCCGCCCGGGGTCCGGGCGAGCACGACGACCTTCCCCCGGCGCAACCGGCTCATCGCTGGCGCGTCGGACGCGGTGCTGGTGATGCGGGCGGGTGAGGGCTCCGGGGCCCTGTACACGGCGGATGCGGCGCAGGCGCAGGGCCGGCCGGTGTTCGCCCTGCCAGGGGACGTCTGGCAGCCGGCCGCGGCGGGCTGCAACGCCCTGCTGGCGGACGGGCGGGCCCGGGCCTGCACGTCCGCGGAAGCGATTTGCGCGGTCGTGGGCGTTCATCCGGTCCGTGCGGTGCCCGCGGGGCGGGACAGCGGGTGGTGGGAGGCGTTGTCGGCGGAAGCGCGCGGGGCCTATGGGCTGTTGGACCGGGCTCCCCGTTCGTTCGACGAGGTGCTCGCCGCAAGCCCGCTGTCTCCCGCGGCGCTCACGAGCGCCCTGGTGGAGTTGGAATTGTCGGGGCTGGTGGTCCAGCACCCGGGTAAACGGTACGAGAAGGTCTAGAGGCAGTTCGAGGTAGGAGAGCCATGGCCACGCGGAAGAAGACACAGGCGGCGCAGACGGAGGCGGCGGCGGAGGAGACGCCCAAGAAGGCGGCTGCGAAGAAGCCGGCGGCCAAGAAGGCCGCCAAGAAGAAGACGGCTGCGAAGAAGGTCACCGCCAAGAAGAAGACGGCGGCCCGCCGCCGTGGCGCGGAAGCCGACGAGCTCCCCACCGTGGCCGCGGACGCGGACGCCGAAGAGGAAGTGCCCGAGCGCCGTGGCAAGGGCCCGCACTACCTGGTGGTGGTGGAGTCGCCCGCCAAGGCGAAGACCATCAAGAAGTACCTGGGCTCCGGCTACACGGTGAAGGCCTCCGTGGGGCACGTGAAGGACCTGCCCAAGAGCAAGATCGGCGTCGACGTGGAGGACGACTTCAAGCCCGAGTACACGGTCATCAAGGGCAAGGAGAAGGTCCTCAACGAGCTGAAGAAGATGGCCAAGACGGTGGACCGCGTCTTCCTGGCGACGGACCCCGACCGCGAGGGCGAGGCCATCGCCTGGCACATCAAGGAGGAGCTGGGCCACCCGGACTCGCTCCGGGTGACGTTCAACGAGATCACCAAGCGCGCCGTGCAGGAGGCCATCGCGCAGCCGCGTGAGCTCAACCAGGACAACTACGACTCGCAGCAGACCCGCCGCATCCTCGACCGGCTCGTCGGCTATCAAATCTCGCCGCTGCTCTGGAAGAAGATCCGCCGCGGCCTGTCCGCCGGCCGCGTGCAGTCCGTCGCGGTGCGCCTGATCGTCGAGCGCGAGGCGGAGATCAAGGCCTTCCAGCCGGAAGAGTACTGGACGCTGGACGCGCTGGTGCAGGGCCCGCAGGGGCCGCCGCCCTTCAAGGCGAAGCTGTCCCGCGTGGACGGCAAGAAGGTGGAACTCAAGGACCGCGCCACCACGGACGGGCTCGTCGCGGAGCTGAAGGATGCCCCCTTCACCGTGACGAAGGTGGACCGCAAGGAGCGCCGCCGCAACGCGCCCGCGCCCTTCATCACCTCCAAGCTCCAGCAGGAGGCGGCGAACCGGCTGCACTTCACCGCCAAGAAGACGATGACGCTGGCGCAGAAGCTGTACGAAGGCGTGCCGCTGGGTGAAGAGGGCCAGACGGCGCTCATCACGTACATGCGTACGGACTCCACGCGTCTGTCCGACGACGCCGTGACGCAGGTGCGCGAGTTCATCGGGCAGAAGTACGGCGCGGACTACCTGCCGCCGGAGCCCATGGTCTACAAGAGCCGCAAGAGCGCCCAGGACGCGCACGAGGCCATCCGGCCCACGTCCCTGGAGTACCCGCCCGAGCGCGTGCGTCCCTTCTTCGACGCCATGGACGAGCTGGACATGTTCCGGCTCTACGAGCTCATCTGGAACCGCTTCGTCGCGTGCCAGATGAAGCCCGCCGTCTATGATCAGACGGCCGCGGACATCACCGCGGGCCGCGCCACCTTCCGCGCGTCCGGCAGCACGCTGAAGTTCCCCGGCTACCTGGGCGTCTACGGCGCCGGCCTCACGCCGGAGGAGGAGGCCGCGGCGGAGAAGGCCAAGGCCGCGGGTGAAGAGGCCGCCGAGGACGCGGTGGGCGAATTGCCCCCGCTCAACGAGGGCGAGGTCCTCACGCTGGACAAGCTGCTCAACGAGCAGCACTTCACCCAGCCCCCTCCGCGCTTCAGCGAGGCCACGCTGGTGAAGGAGCTGGAGGAGCGCGGCATCGGGCGTCCGTCCACGTACGCGGCCATCCTCTCCAACATCCAGGACAAGAAGTACGTGGAGAAGCTGGAGAGCCGCTTCCGCCCCACCGACCTGGGGCAGATGACCAACGAGCTCCTGGTGAAGCACTTCCCCCATGAGCTGGACGTGTCGTTCACGGCCAGCATGGAGGAGAAGCTGGACCAGATCTCCGACGGCGGCGCGTCCTGGAAGACGGTGCTGCGCGACTTCTACGGCCCCTTCAAGGAGACCCTGGAGAAGGCCGAAGCGGAGATGCGCGACGTCAAGCGCGAGGAGATCAAGACCGACATCGCCTGCGAGAAGTGCGGCAACCCGTTCGTCATCAAGTTCGGGAAGATGGGCCACTTCCTCGCCTGCTCGAACTACCCCGACTGCAAGAACACCAAGGACTTCAAGCGGGACGCGGAAGGGAAGATCGTCATCGTGGAGGAGGAGACCACGGACGAGAAGTGCGAGAAGTGCGGCAAGCCCATGGTGATCAAGCGCGGCCGGTTCGGGCGCTTCATGGCGTGCTCGGGCTACCCGGACTGCAAGACGTCCAAGCCCATCTCCATTGGCGTCAACTGCCCGGAGTGCAAGGTGGGCTACCTCACCGAGCGCCGCAGCGGCCGCGGGAAGATCTTCTTCGGCTGCAACCGGTATCCGGAGTGCAAGTTCGCCGCGTGGGACCGGCCGCTGGCGGAAGCCTGCCCGCAGTGCGCGTCGCCCTACCTGCTGCAGAAGTTCTCCAAGCGGGACGGCGCCTACATCGCCTGCCCGAACAAGGAATGCGACTACCGCCGCGAGGTGGTGGAGCCAGCCATTCCGGGGGCTTCCGCGGAAGCCGCGCCTGCTCCCACGCCCAGCGTGGAAGCCTGAGCGCAAAAGCCCAATCATTCCAGGGGGGTAGGCTCTGCCCCCTGGCTTGACACCTTCGCGCACGAAGTCCTAGAAGTCGGGATTGCTCCCGGCCCGCCAGCATGCCTCCTGCCCGTTTCGCGGCAGGGGTGCGCGCGGGGGGCAGCGAAAGGACGCGGTCGCGATGATTCCCTCTGTCAGTGAGTTGCTGCGTGTGGTGGTGGCCGAGGCCGCCCCCGCGGCAGCGGGCCATGCTTCTTCTGGAGGCCTGGGGGACTTCATCGTCGGCGCGTTCAAGGCCGGCGGCCCGTTCATGTTCGTGAACCTGTTCTGGCTGGCCGCCTCGCTGGCGGTGATTGGTGAGCGCGCGGTGACGCTGCTCTTCCGCTACCGCCTCAACGCGGCGGCGTTCATCGAGCAGGTCCACAAGATGGTCCGCAGCGGCAACCTGGACCGCGCGGTGAAGTTCTGCGGCATGGCGCCGCGCTCGCCCCTGGCCCGCGTCATCCGCGCGGGGCTGATCAACGCGAACCGGGGTGAGCTGGAGGTGGCCAAGGCGGTGGAGGAGGCGATGGCGGAGTACACGCCGCACGTCTCGCGCCGGGTGCAGTGGCTGTGGTCGCTCGCGAACATCGCGACACTGGTGGGCCTGGTGGGCACCATCGTGGGCCTCATCGGCACCTTCCGCGCGCTGGGCAACGTGCCGGCGGAGCAGAAGCAGGCGCTGCTCTCCAACGGCATCTCGGAGGCCATGTACAACACGGGCTTCGGCCTCTCCATCGCGGTGCTCTGCATCGTGGCGCACCTGTTCTTCAGCAACTACGCCAAGAACATGGTGGAGCTGGTGGAGCTCAACGCGCTGAAGCTGGAGAACCTCCTGTCGCGCCGGGGCTCGCTGGAAGTCGTCCCCTCGGACTCCGACGTCCGCGCCGCGTCTTAAAGCCGCCGCAAGGGCACGGACACGCCATGGCGTTCCACTATTCGCGCCGGAAGCTGAAGCCGAGGGAAGAGGAGGAGGCGGGCGAGCTGAACATCGTCCCGTACCTCGACATCCTCATGAACCTCATCATCTTCATGCTGCTCTCCATCACGGGGCTCACCGCCTTTGGCGCGCTCAACGTGAACGCGCCCAGCTACGGCGCCGCCGCGGGGGCGGGTGGGGACGCGGACGCGCCCAAGCTGAACCTGTCCGTGCTCATCTCCCAGAAGGGCCTCATCGTCCGGGGCGACAGCGCGGAGATCCCCGTCACGGAGGGCGGGGCGCCCACGCTGCCCCTGCGCCCGGACGGCACGCAGGACTTCGCCGCGCTGAACGCGCAGATGGTGAAGCTCAAGGCCGCCTTCCCGCAGGAGACGAAGGTCATCGTCGCGGCGGATCCGGACATCCCCTACGAGGCGCTGATCCAGACGATGGACGCCCTGCGTGAGACGACGGGCACCGTCGCCGAGCGCAAGCTGCTCTTCCCCGACGTCACCCTGGGCGTCCTCTAGCCATGTCCGAACCCGCGACCCTGTCCGCCGAGGAAGCCGACCAGCTCGCGCGCATGCGCTACCGCCGGGCGCTCGCGCGCAAGAAGCGCAAGGAGCGCGAGGCCGCCAGTGAAGTGAAGGAGCTCAACATCACCGCGATGATGGACATGATGACCATCATCCTGGTGTTCCTCCTGAAGTCCTTCGCGTCGTCCTCCGCGGCCATCACCGCGTCCGAAGACGTGCGGCCGCCGGTGTCCTCCGCGCGCGCCTCGCCCAAGGACACGGTGGCCATCACCATCACCCCCAAGAACATCCTGGTGGGGGACAAAGAGGTGGTGCGGCTGGAGAACGGCCACATCCCGAAGGCTCAGCTCCAGGGGGAGCGCCTGGTGCTCGGGCTGGACGCGCAGCTGAAGAAGGAAGTGGCGAAGCTCAAGTACATCGAAGAGCGCAACCCGGCGGCGCCCTTCACGCATGAGCTGTCGGTCATCGCGGACAAGATGGTCCCGTATGATCTGCTGCTCACGGTGCTCTACACGGCGGGCGTGAACGAGCTGCAGAACTACCGCTTCATCGTGCTCCAGCGCGACGCGGAGTAGCCGCCGGATGCACGACTCCCCCGCGCGGGATGGACGCACGGGGGAGCGCCTGGACGGCTTCGCTAGAGGGACAGGCTGCCCACGTGGCGCGCGGCCTCCCGCGTCTCCTGCTCGTGGATGGCGGCGTCCTCTTCACAGCGGATGGCGAAGGGCATGGCCTCCAGCCGGTCCAGCGAGATTTCGTTGCCGCAGTCCACGCACTCACCGAACACGTCGTTTTCCATGCGCGCCAACGCGGCGTCGATGAGCATGATCTCCCGGCGCTGCGCTTCAATCAGCGTGGAGAGCGTGTAGTCCGCCAGCTCCGCTTGCGCCTGCTCCTCGTACTCGGGGTCGCGCTCCTGATCCTTCAGGGCGGCCAGCTCACGGCGGGCGCCCGCCTGGGCGGTCTCGGTCGTCCTGCGACGCTCCTGCAACAGGCCCCGGATCTTCAACAAGTCGTCGGCTCGGCTCATGGCTGCGTCACTCCCATCCCAGATTCGCGGTTGTAGGGCGCTCGCTCGGACGCTTCCCGTCCCGAGCGAAGACCGCGAGAAACCTAGGGTTGGATCCCAGGTGGGGAAACCTCACCTCCCGTTCCGCACGAATGGTGGGACGCAGGGCAGGCGGGCGGACGTGAAAGGGCGGGGTGTCTCTGCTAACAGGGCCCTTTGGGGCCCCGGTGCGGGGGCCCGGAGGCATGCATGTCGGACGTGAAGCAGCAGCGGGTGACGGTGATTGGCGGCGGCCTGGCGGGGACGGAGTGCGCGTACCAGCTGGCGCGGCGTGGCGTGCCGGTGGTGCTGCGGGAGATGAAGCCGCACAAGCGCTCCCCGGCGCACAAGTCGGACACGCTCGCGGAGCTGGTGTGCAGCAACTCGCTGCGCTCGGACAACCCGGAGAGCGCCATTGGCCTCCTGCACGCGGAGCTGCGCGCGCTGGGGTCGCTGGTGCTGTCCAGCGCGGACCTGCACCGCGTGCCCGCGGGCGACGCGCTGGCGGTGGAGCGCGAGGGCTTCTCGCGCGAAATCACCACCCGGCTGGTGTCCGGCGCGGGCGTGGAGATGGTCGGCGGTGAGGTGGAGCGGCTGCCGGAGGACGGCGTGGTGGTGGTGGCCACGGGGCCGCTGACGTCGGAGGCGCTCACGGCGGACCTGGAGCGCCACGTGGGCACGAAGCTCTACTTCTACGACTCCATCGCGCCCATCCTGTCCGGTGACTCCATCGACATGGACATCGCGTTCCGCCAGAGCCGCTACGGCAAGGGCGGCGGGGATGACTACCTCAACCTCCCCATGACGAAGGACGAGTACTACCGCTTCGTGAACGAGGTGAAGGCGGGCCAGAAGGTGGTGCCGCACAGCTTCGAGGAACCGAAGTACTTCGAAGGGTGTCTGCCCATCGAGGTGATGGCCGAGCGCGGCGACGACACGCTGGCCTACGGGCCCATGAAGCCCGTGGGGCTGAAGGACCCGCGCACGGGGCAGGATCCGTACGCGGTGGTGCAGCTGCGCATGGAGGACCGGGCGGGCACGGCGTGGAACATGGTGGGCTTCCAGACGCGTCTGACCTGGGGTGAACAGAAGCGCATCTTCAGCACGTGCATCCCGGGCCTCCAGAATGCGGAGTTCCTGCGGATGGGGCAGATCCACCGCAACACGTTCATCGACTCGCCCCGCCTGCTGGCGGAGGACCTGTCGTTGAAGACGGAGCGGCGGGTGTTCTTCGCGGGACAGGTGACGGGCGTGGAGGGCTACGTGGAGAGCGCGGCGTGCGGCTACCTGGTGGCGCTGGCGGTGCACGCGCGGCTGACGGGCGGTGCGTTCGTGCCGCCCCCGGCCACGACGGCGCTGGGGTCGCTGTACCGGCACCTGACCGGGGAAGCGCACCCGCCGGACCACCCGCACCAGCCCACCAACGTCATCTACGGCCTGTTCCCGCCGCTGTCCGGGCGGATGAAGAAGGCGGACAAGCGCGCGGCCTACTCGGCGCGGGCGAAGCAGGACCTGGCGGCCTGGCTGCCACACGCGGGCGTTGTCGCCCAGACGGAAGGACAGACGAGCGCATGATGCGAACCGGGATGGTGGGCCTGGTGGCCCTGCTGGCGGTGTCGGGATGCAAGAAGGGCGAGGAGAACGCCGCGCCCTCCCAGCGCAGCGCCGCGCAGGGGGACACGGTCCGCAGCGCGGCGAAGGGCACCGCCGTGGTGGGCGGGCAGGGGCAGCTGCTCGCGGCGGGGCGCGCGGCGGACCTGCGCCTGTCACCGGACGGGCAGTTCGCCACGTTCCTGCTCAACGGGCAGAAGCCCCGGCTGGACGGCATTCCGCCGCAGATGCTGGTGGGCTCACTGCACGTCGTGCCGACGGCGGGCGGGAAGTCGCGCGCGCTGGGCGACGGCGTGACGAACGTGCCGGGCAGCCTGCTGTTCTCCCAGGACTCGAAGCACCTGTTGTACGTGACGGGCTACAACCCGGCCTCGCAGTCCGGCGAGTTGAACGTGCTGCCGCTCACGGACGCGGGCGCGGAGCCGGTGAAGCTGGGCACGGCGGTGAGCTACCTGTTGCCGTCCCCGGACGGCGTGCACGTGGCGTTCGTGGACGCGGGCACGCTGAAGCTGGGCAAGCTGCCGCAGGGGCCGTTCCAGGACGTGGCGGGCGAGGTGAGCACCGCGCAGTTCACCCCGGACGGCAAGACGCTGCTCTTCAAGCGCCGGCTGTCGGCCGCGGGCGGACTGGCGGCGGTGACGGTGGGCGCCACGGAGGCGCCGCGCAAGCTGGCGGATCAGGTGGGCGACTACCAGGTGTCCTCCGACGGCAAGCACGTGGCCTACCAGGTGCGCAGCGAGGCCGTGCGCGGGATGTATGACCTGTACCTGGCGGACCTGCCCGCGCTGAAGGGCACGAAGCTGGCCACGGGCTCGAAGAACTTCAGCTTCTCTCCGGATGGCCAGTGGCTGGCGCGCACGGAGAACGGCAAGCCGGAGCAGCTGGGCGACCTGTACGTGGGCCCGGCGTCCGGAGGCGCGGGGCGCAAGGTGGGCGAGGCGGTGGAGGAGCTGGCGTTCGCGCCGGACTCCAAGGCGGTGGCCTACCTGGAGAAGTATGATCAGCCGTCGCGCGCGGGCGCCCTGGGCGTGGCGGCGCTGCCGGACGGCGCGCCCAAGCGCGTGGGGGACCGGGTGCCCAACTTCGTGTGGGGCTCGGACAGCCGCTACGTGGCGTTCCTGTCGCGCTTCGTGAAGCCGGTGTTCTCCGTGGACCTGATGCTGTACGCGCTGGGCCAGGAGAAGGCGGAGAAGGTGCAGCCGGGCGTGTTCGGCTACGGCTTCGCGCCGAACAACAGCGCGGTGGTGTTCCGCACCAACTGCATCCGCAACGGCCGCGCGTGCGACTTCAAGGCCGTGGCGCTGAACGAGAAGCCGGCCGAGGCGAAGACGTGGCTGCAGGGCATCTTCAGCTACAAGATCTCCGAGGACGGAGCGCGCGTGCTCGCGACGTACGCGCGCATGGACTCGGACACCTACGACGTGGCCATCTACGACGTGAAGTCCGGGGCGCGGAAGACGCTCGACCAGGGCGTGCAGGTGCCCGTGTACTTCGCGGGCAAGGATGACGCGCGGGCCGTCTACATCATCGGCCAGGGGCAGAACCCCGGCGTGTACAGCGCCGTCGCCACCGCGCAGTAGCGGGTGACCCAGGGAAGGGAGGCCGCCCGGGCCTTCCTTCCCGGGCGCGGCGTGATGTTGAGGCGTGCACACCCGGACGGGGTGTGCTGTCTTCGCGCGCCGAATGGCACAGCTCGTCTATCGCCGCTACGGCGGCTCGCTCCAGGTCGACATCCCCGATTTCAACACCCTCACCGAAGCGGTGAGGATTCCCGCGACGCAGTGGATGGCGCTCGCGTGCCCCTTGGAGGGCATCGCGTGTGATCCGCGCTTCCTCACGCTGATGGACGCGGACGGCAACGGCCGCATCCGGGTGGAGGAGCTGCGCGCGGCGGTGGACTGGACGGCGGCGCGGCTCCAGGACCGCAAGGGCGCGGACGCCGGCAGCGACGTGCTGGAGCTCTCCGCGCTGTCCGATACGGCGTCCAACCTCAAGGGCGCGGCGGAGCTGGTGCTGCGCACGCTCAACGCGCCGGACACCACGAAGTTGTCGCTGGAGCAGCTGCGCACCAGCGACAAGGCGCTGCGCGACGCGGGCAAGAACGGCGACGGCCTCATCGCGCCGGCGTCGCTGCCGGAGCGGCTGCGGCCCCTGGCCCAGTCCATCATCGCGGCCTTCCCGCAGGTGACGAACCGCGCGGGACTGGCGGGCGTGGACGTGGGCCTGGTGAAGCGCTTCCGGGAGGAGCGCACGGCCCTGCTCGCGCACCTGGGCGGCAGGGACTCCGTGTTCACCTGGGGCACGGCGAGCCTGGAGCAGGCGAAGCGCGTGCACGACGTGGCGCCGCTTCTGGACGGCTACTTCGTGCAGTGCCGGCTGGTGGCCGCGCAGCCGGAGGCCGCCGCCAGCCTGCGCCTGCGCGCGGACCGGGTGGAGGGCGCGCTGGGCGATTTGGGCGCCATGGGGAAGGCCGCGAACGAGCTGCCCATCGCGCCGCCGGATCCGTCCGGCGTGCTGGTGTGGGCGCGGCTGTACCGCGGCGCGGGCTACGAGAAGCTGGAGGCCTTCCACCAGGAGGTGGCGGCGCCGCTGCTGGGTGACGGCGTGAAGCTGACGGACACGGCCTGGCGCGAGCTGTCCGCGAAGGCGGAAGGCATCCTCGCCTGGCAGGCGAAGCGCGACTCGAGCCCGCTGCACGCGGTGGCGGACACGCTGGCTGCCGTATCGGACGAGGAGCTGGACGCGCTGGAGGCGGTGAGCCGCGAGGACCTGTCGCTCAAGCCCACGCTGGACGTCATCGCGGAGCTGGAGCGGCTGGTGCTGTACCAGCGCTGGCTGCTGCAGTTCGCCAACAACTTCATCAGCATGCCCAACCTGTACCTGCCCAAGCGGCGGGCGCTGATGGAGCGGGGCACGCTCATCCTCGCGGGGCGCAAGTACACGCTGTCCGTGCTGGTGACGGACCGCGCGGCGCACGCGGCGCTGACGGGGCAGGGGACCACCTGCATCCTCTACGTGAAGGTGCTGCCTCGCGACGCGACGGACGGCTACGAGGTGGCGGTGCCCGTCACCTCCGGCCGCAGCACGGAGCTCATCGTGGGCAAGCGCGGCGTGTTCTACGACGTGGACGGCAAGGAGAGCGACGCCATCGTCACGCAGGTCATCCGGCAGCCCGTGTCGCTCTGGGAGTCGATGACCATGCCGTTCATGCGCATTGGCGCGTTCATCACCAGCAAGGTGGAGGGGCTGGCCGCGTCCGGGGAGAAGGACTTCGATGCGTCGCTGGAGTCCGGCTACAAGCAGACGGTGACCGCGCCTCCGCCCCCGGCTCCGGCGGCCGCCGCGGCGCCCGCTGCGGCTCCGGCGGGGGGCGGCATCGCCGGGGTGCTCGCGGCGGGCGGCATCGCGTTCGCGGCGCTGGGCTCCTCGCTGGCGTTCATCCTCACGCAGGTGAAGTCACTCACGCTGGTGGACGTCATCACCGCGGCGACCATCCTGGCCATCGTGGTGATGGCGCCCGCGGGACTGCTCGGGTGGCTGAAGCTGCGCCGGCGCAACCTCGCGCTGCTGTTGGAGGGCTCCGGCTGGGCGCTCAACGACCGGCTGATGCTCACGCGCGGCGTGGCGACGCTCATCACCCGCAAGCCCAAGCTGCCTGCCAACGCGCGCGTGGACCACGTGGACCTGGTGCGCGGGGCGCTGCGCCACACGCAGGGCGACGACGAGGCCGAGAGCATGTCGCTGGGGGCCCGCCTGGGGCTCACGCTGCTCGTCCTCTTCGTGCTGGGCTGGCAGGTGCGAGTGCCCGTCACGGAGTGGCTGTGCACGTACCACTGGCTGTCCGACGACGCCTGCCGCGTGCTGTTGCCCAAGCTGGTGCCCTCCGAACTGCCCGGCGCGCCCGCTCCCTCGGGGACCGCGCCGGCCGCCGCGCCCGCTCCGGCGCCCGCGAAGTAGGGCGGGGCTCGCGGCGCGACGCGGACCTCGCGAGGCACGGGGAGGCCTCCATGCTTCCCCGTGCATGTCAGGTGCGCCCGCGCGCTACTGCCCGTCCGCTTCGCCCGCGCCGCCGAGGATGTCCTCGATCCGCACGGTCCGGATCTGCGCGAGGGCGCGCTCCCGCTCCTCGCGCACCATGTCTTCAATCTTCCGGGTGCGCATGAAGTTGAACATGCGCAGGGCCCGCGCGGTGCGCGCCCGGTAGCGCGCCGAGTTCGTCAGCTCGAGCATCCGCTCGACCCTCGCGAGCCCGGTCCTGGCCTTGGCCAGCAGCTGCTTTCCCTCCTCGACGGACTTCTCCCTCTGGTCCTTGCTGGCGGGGAAGAAGTAGTCGCTCCACGAGGTGAGCATGCCCGGCTGGAGGTTCGCGAGCCCCTGCTCCGTGTTCTGGATGGCTTCACGGAGGTCGTTGCGCATGATGTCGAGGATGGTGATGTCGTCCCGGACGATGTCGAGCTCCATGTCCCGGAACAACAGCTCGTCGTCGATGAAGCCGGCCAGCTCCTCGAGATGGTCGGTGTCGTGCTCACCGGCCTCCGCGTCGTGGATCTCGTTGTCGAGGAACTTCTTCATCCGGGCCAGGTCGCGCTTCGACAGCTTGTCCAGGTTGTCCCCCGTCTTGACGCTGGTCAGGAGGTAGTGGACGACGAAGAGCCGCTCCAGGTCGCCCCCGAGGATCTGCAGCCGGTTCTTGAAGTCCTCGGCGAGCAGGGTCGAATCCGCGTGCAGGATGGCGCTGCGCTCCTGCGCCTCCCTGGACTGGAACAGGCTGCTCACCTTGGCGCCGAAGGTCTCCCGCTCCTGCACCTGCGACTGGTAGGTCTTCACCTTGGCCCGGAGGGTGTCCAGGTAGTCCTTGGGCGCGGGCGACATCGCGGCGTTGTGCAGGATCAGCTCGCGCTGGATGAGGGCGAGCTTCTCCTCCTTCGTCGGTTCGAACCCCCGGCGGGCCAGGGGCACGGAGCGGTTGTCCGCCTTCGTCGCGCGCTCGAGCTGGATCAGCGTCCTTGCGTCGAGCGCGGTGAGCGATGCCCGGAAGGCGTTGAGCAACATCAGGTGGCGCCGGCCGTGCAGCTCCTGGAGGCTGATGTTCTGCGCGCGCGCCTCGATGATGTCCCGGGTCACCGCGCTGCGGGGCACGAACCCCTCCGGGACGCCGTGCTTCAGCGGCTTGGGCTTCTTGCGCTTCGCCAGCTCGGCGAGCGCCGCGTCGAGCACCTCCTCCGTGACCATCCGCCCCGCCAGATGGATGCCCTGGAGCATGTTCGTCAGCTCCTCGTAGCCGTACTCGAGGACCTTCTTCATGATCCATCGCATCGGCAGCAGCTGAATGATTTCCAGGAGGAGCATCCAACGACGCTAGGATTGAGCGCCGAAGCGCGTCAACGGACGCCACGCATCGTGTCGGCCCCAGCGGCCACACCCATGACAGGTTGGAAGTCACTCCACGAAGAGGGGACAGGCCGTGGCGAACCGGGGCGACGAAGTCGAGCAGTTCATGGCGCAGCTCGAGCACCCGCTGAAGGCGGAGATCCAAGCCGTGCGCGCGGCCATCCTCGCCTCCGACGACACCATCACCGAGCGGATCAAATGGAAGGCCCCCAGCTTCGTCCACGCGGGTGATGACCGCGTGACGTTCCGCCTGGCCCCCAAGGGCATCTTCCAGGTCATCCTCCACCGGGGCGCGAAGGTGAAGGACGCGAAGGGCTTCGCCTTCGAGGACGACTCCGGGCTGGTGGAGTGGCTGGCGAAGGACCGGGGCGTGGTGACGCTGCCGGACGCGAAGACGGTGAAAGCCAAGAAGGCAGCCCTGGTGAAGCTGGTGGGCCGCTGGATGAAGGCGACCGCGACCTGAGCGCAGGGTGAGGGAGCGGACAGCCGCGCGGTTTTTGTGGGTCGCGGCCGGGTGGTCTTGTTAAACCCCCAGTCATGTTCCACGGAACCACCATCCTCTGCGTCCGCCGCGACGGGAAGGTCGTCATCGCGGGCGACGGCCAGGTCAGCCTCGACAAGACCATCATGAAGAACACGGCGCGCAAGGTGCGCAAGCTGGGCGAGGGGCAGGTGCTCGCCGGCTTCGCGGGCAGCACCGCGGACGCCTTCACCCTCTTCGAGCGCTTCGAGGCCAAGCTCAAGGAGCACCAGAAGAACCTGGCCCGCGCCTGCGTGGAGCTGGGCAAGGACTGGCGCACCGACCGCTTCCTCCGCCGCCTGGAGGCGCTGCTCATCGTCGCGGACAAGGAGAAGACCTTCATCCTGTCCGGCGCGGGTGACGTCATCGAACCGGACCACGGCATCGCCGCCGTGGGCAGCGGGGGCCACTTCGCCCTGGCCGCCGCGCGCGCCCTCCAGGCGCACTCGAACCTGTCCGCCCGCGACATCTGCACGCAGGCCATGGCCATCGCCGCGGACATCTGCGTCTACACCAACGCCAACGTCTCCTACGAAGAGCTCTGAGAGGACCGCCCCGTGGCCGAATCGCGCAAGTTGTCCGCCTTCACGCCTCGCGAGGTCGTCAGCGAGCTGGACCGTTACATCGTCGGGCAGAACGACGCCAAGCGCGCCGTCGCCATCGCGCTGCGCAACCGGTGGCGCCGCCAGCAGGTGCCGGACGACCTGCGGGATGAGATCTACCCGAAGAACATCATCATGATCGGCCCCACCGGCGTGGGGAAGACGGAGATCGCCCGCCGCCTGGCGAAGCTGTCCCAGGCCCCCTTCGTCAAGGTGGAGGCCAGCAAGTTCACCGAGGTGGGCTACGTGGGCCGCGACGTCGAGTCGATGATCCGCGACCTCGTGGAAGCCGCCATCGCCCTGGTCCGCGAGGAGGAGACGGAGAAGGTCAAGCCGCGCGCGGAGGAGCTGGCCGAGGACCGGCTGATGGAGCTCATCAAGAACGGCGGCCAGACGCGCACCACGTCCTCTCCGCCGTTCGGCTTCTCGCCTCCGCCCACCCCCGCGCCCTCGCCGCTGGGGGAGAGCGAGCGGGAGAAGCTGCGCGCCCAGCTGCGCGCCGGCACGCTGGATGATCAGACCGTGGAGGTGGAGACCAGCGAGAGCTCCCCCACGTTCATGCGCAACTTCAGCGGCCAGGGCATGGAGGAGATCGGCGTCAACCTCCAGGACCTGTTCAAGAACATGCCGGGAATGAAGAACACCCGGAAGCGCAAGCTGCGCGTGCCGGAGGCGCTCCAGGTGCTGCGCGCGGAAGAGGCGCAGAAGCTGGTGGATCCGGACCGCGTCCAGCGCGAGGCCGTGGCGCGCGCCGAGTCCAGCGGCATCGTCTTCATCGACGAAATCGACAAGATCGCCAGCCGCGAGGGCGGCAAGGGCGGCGGGGGCCCGGACGTCTCGCGCGAGGGCGTGCAGCGCGACATCCTGCCCATCGTGGAGGGCTCGGCCGTCAACACGAAGTACGGTCAGGTGAAGACGGACCACATGCTCTTCATCGCCGCGGGCGCCTTCCACGTCTCCAAGCCGGCGGACCTCATCCCGGAGCTCCAGGGCCGCTTCCCCATCCGCGTGGAATTGGAGCCGCTGTCCGGCGAGGACCTGGTGCGCATCCTCCGCGAGCCCAAGAACTCGCTCATGCGCCAGTACACCGCGCTGCTAGGCACCGAAGGCGTGCGCCTCTCCTTCACGGACGACGCGGTGGCGGAAATCGCCCGCATCGCCCAGCAGGCCAACGAGCGCACGCAGAACATCGGCGCCCGGCGGCTGCACACCGTGCTGGAGCGCCTGCTGGACGAGGTGTCGTTCACGGCCAGCGAGATGGGCCCGCGCGACTTCCAGGTGGACGCTGGCTATGTGCGCGAGCGCCTGGGCGCCATCGTCCAGGACGAGGACTTGTCGCGCTACATCCTCTAGCGCGCTAGGGTCCGCGCGTCGTCCCACCGCGTCATCAGGCAGAGAGAGGTACACCACCTTGCAAACGCCGTCCCCCGCATCCGCCCCTGGTAACGAGAGCCTCATCCAGAAGGCGAAGCAGCACCTGCTGCAGAACTACAAGCAGCAACCCATTGCCCTGGTGCGCGGGCAGGGCACGCGGGTGTGGGACGCGGACGGCAAGGTGTACCTGGATTGCATCGGCGGCATCGCCGTCTGCGCGCTGGGCCACTGCCACCCGGAGGTGGTCGCGGCGGCCAAGGCGCAGCTGGACACGCTGTGGCACGTCTCCAACGTCTTCTACTCGCAGCCGCAGATAGACCTGGCCGCGCAGCTCACCGACTGGGCGGGCCTGCCGCGCGCGTTCTTCTGCAACTCCGGCGCTGAGGCCAACGAGGCCCTCATCAAGCTGACCCGCAAGGTGATGAAGGACCGGGGCCAGCCCGAGCGCTTCGAGATCCTCACCTTCGAGAAGAGCTTCCACGGCCGCACGCTGGCCACCGTCACCGCCACCGGCCAGCCGAAGTACCACGCCGGCTTCGAGCCGCTGCCCCAGGGCTTCCGGCACCTGCCGTTCGGCGACCTGGAGGCGGTGCGCCGCGCCGTGGGGCCGTCCACCGCCGCCATCCTGGTGGAGCCCATCCAGGGCGAGGGCGGCGTGCGCATGGCGCCCCCGGGCTACTTCCAGGGCCTGCGCGCCCTCTGTGACGAGCAGGGACTGCTGCTGCTCGTGGACGAGGTCCAGACGGGCATGGGCCGCACCGGCCAGCCCTTCGGCTTCATGCACCACGGCATCCGGCCGGACGCCATCAGCATCGCCAAGGCGCTGGGCAACGGGCTGCCCATGGGGGCCATGCTCTGCCGCGAGGAGCTGGCGGGCAGCCTCTCCGCCGGTACCCACGGCTCCACCTTCGGCGGCAACCTGGTGTCCGCCGCCGCGGGCAACGTGGTGCTGCGGCTGATGCGCCAGCCCGGCTTCCTGGCGGAGGTACAGGCCAAGGGGGAGCACTTCCTCGCCGGCGCGAGAGCGCTCCAGGCCGCGCTGCCGGAGGGCCGCATCCAGGCCGTGCGCGGGCAGGGGCTGCTGTTGGGCGTGGAGCTGGACCGCGAGGTCGCCCCCGTCATCGCGAAGCTGCGCGACGCCGGCCTGCTGGTGAACTCCGCCGGAGAGGTGACGCTCCGGTTCGCCCCGCCCCTCATCATCACCCGGACCGAGCTGGACGAAGCGCTGGGCATCCTCCAGCGTGTCCTCTCCACGCTGTAGAAGGGGGAGCGGTTTGGCGGTTCCGGGAGGTTTGACGCCCTGCTTCCCGGACACCTACACTTGGGGATTCGCCAGCCCGCGGAACTGACACCTTGAGCGCGCCCAACCCCATCGTCGGCCTGGGGGGCAGGACCGACCACATCGCCACGGTTCCCCACCTGGACCCGGCCCGTCTCCAGCTCAGCCCGGAGGAGGGCTCCGTGCTGGCGCTGGTGGGCCGCGTCGAGCGCATCGACGCCGTGCTGTCCCGCTCCTCGCTGGGGGAGGCGCGCACCATCGCCGTGCTGCTGGCGCTGCGCGCCAAGGGGGCCATCGTGCCCGCCCGGGTGGTGCAGCGCGCTCCGCCCGTCGCCCCGGTGGTGGACGCCGCCCTGTCGGAGGAGGTGGACCTGGAGCCCGACCAGAAGCGCGACATCATCGAGATGGAGCGCTCGCTGGAGAAGCTGGATCACCACGCGGTGCTGGGCGTGGCCCGGGGCGCCAGCCCCCAGGAGGTGAAGCAGGCGTATTACAACGCGTCCCGCCGCTTCCACCCGGACCGCTACTTCGGCAAGAACCTGGGCAGCTTCCGCGCCCGGCTGGAGCGCATCTTCAAGCGCCTCACGGACGCCCACAACGCGCTCAGCCGCCAGGAGCCGCCGCGCGCCCCCGCGACGCCGCCCGCCCGCGCTCCGGCGACGCCTCCTCCGGCCGCCGTGCCCCCTCGGACGGTGTCTGGCGGCGGCTTCGCGGCGGTGTCGCCCCCGGCTGCTTCGGGCGCTCGGCCGCCGTCGGGGTCGTTCGCCACCGTGCCGCCTTCCGCCGCGGCGCCTCCGGAGGACGCGGAGTCCGAGGCCCGCCGCGCCGAGCGCCAGGCCCGCTTCGCGCGCCACCCGTACATGGCGCGCAGCCACAAGCTCACGGAGCTCATCGCCCGGGGCAGGGCGGCCACCGCGCGCGGGGACTTCGAGCGGGCGTACCAGGAGTTCAACCACGTGCTGGGCCTGGACCCGAAGAACCGCGAGGTCGCGCAGCTGCTGGTGGAGGCGCGCCGCAAGCACGACCTGACGCGCGCGCAGGCGGAGGTGGAGCGCGGACAGGAGCTGGAGATGCGCGGCGACTTCTCCGGCGCGCAGGCCGCGTACAAGCTGGCCGTGTCGCTCAACGGGGACAACCCGGAGGCGGCCTTCCAGGCGGCGCGCGTGGGGCGGGAGCTGGCGCAGGACGCGCAGGAGGTGCTGAAGCTCGCGCAGCGCGCGGTGGAGCTGAAGCCGGGGCGCGCGGACTACCAGCTCCTCCTGGCCCAGGTGCTCCTGGTGGCGGGGCAGAAGAAGCAGGCCAAGCACCACTTCGAGGAGGTCGCGCGTCTGGATCCCGACAACGCCGACGCGCGCGCCGGCCTCAAGAAGCTGCGCTGGACGTTCACGTGATGAGGTGCAGGCGTCCCCATGGCTGCTGAGCCCGAACCGCTGATTGGCATCGACCTGGGGACGACGAACAGCCTCGTCGCCACGGTGCAGGACGGTCAGCCCGTCATCATCAAGAACCGCACCGGCCAGCCCCTCACGCCGTCGGTGGTGGCGGTGTCGAAGAACGGCAAGCGGCTGGTGGGGAGCATCGCCAAGCGCCAGGCCATCACCAACCCGCAGGAGACGGTGTCCGCGGCCAAGCGCCTCATCGGCCGCAAGTTCTCCTCGCACCCGGTGCAGGACGCGCTGCGCGCGCTCACGTACCAGGTGGTGTGCGGCGCGCACGACGACGTGCGCATCCGGCTGTCGGGCCGCGACCTCGCCGTGCCGGAGGTCAGCGCCATGATTCTGGCGGAGCTGAAGGCGGACGCGGAGGCGCACTTCGGACGGCCCGTCACCCAGGCCGTCATCACCGTGCCGGCCTACTTCAACGACGGGCAGCGCCAGGCCACCAAGGACGCGGGCCGCATCGCGGGGCTGGACGTCCTGCGCATCATCAACGAGCCCACCGCGGCGGCGCTGGCCTACGGCTTCGGCCGCACGGTGAACGGCAAGGTCGCCGTGCTGGACGTGGGCGGCGGCACCTTCGACGTGTCGGTGCTCGAAATCAACAACGGCATCTTCGACGTGGTGGCCACGGGCGGTGACACCTTCCTCGGCGGCGAGGACTGGGACCACCGCATCATCGAGTGGATGGTGTTCGGCTTCGCCAAGGAGCACGGCATCGACCTGCGCAAGGACCGCATGGCGCTGCAGCGGCTGAAGGACGCCGCGGAGAAGGCGAAGGTGGAGCTGTCGTCGGTGAAGGAGACGCAGGTGCACCTGCCCTTCATCTGCACGCCGCCGGGCGGAGGCGCCGCGCTGCACCTGCAGTCCACGCTCACCCGCGAGAAGCTGGAGGAGCTCACGGCGGACCTGGGCGAGCGCCTGGTGGGCATCACGTCCGAAGTGCTGGGCGAGGCGAAGGTGCGCCCCTCGGACCTGAAGGAGGTCATCCTCGTGGGGGGCATGTCGCGCATGCCCCGCATCGTGGAGCAGGTGCGCCAGTACTTCCGCCGCGAGCCGTGCAAGGGCGTGCACGCGGAGGAGGTGGTCGCCCTGGGCGCCGCCATCCAGGCGCACGCGCTGGTGGGCCAGCAGAGCGAATTGCTGCTCCTGGACGTCACGCCGCAGAGCATGGGCGTGGCCATCGCGGGCGGCTACGTGCGGCGGCTGATTCCGCGCAACACCACCGTGCCCACGTCCGCCACGGAGGTGTTCGCCACCTCCAAGGACTTCCAGCGCACGGTGAAGATCATGGTGCTCCAGGGCGAGCACGAACTCGCGCACCACAACGAACTCCTGGGCGAGTTCCTCCTCACCGGCCTGCGCGAGGCGCCGCGCGGGCAGGTGGAGATTGAAGTGACGTTCGACATCAACGCGGAGGGCATCGTGTCCGTGTCCGCGCGCGACCGCGACACGGGCCTGCGCCAGTCCATCACCGTCACCGCGTCCAGCGGCCTGACGGAGGACGAGCTGCGCCGCATCATGGACGAGCAGCGCGACTGGCTGGTGGCGGCGCGCAACACGGAGGAGCTGAAGGCCAAGCGCGTGGAGCTGGACATCCTGGCCCGCGACCTGGTGGACGCGCTCTCCCGCGTGCGGCTCATGCCCGGGGCCGGAGGCCTGCCGCCGGACGTCGTCGCCCGCGCGGAGGCCGCCCTGGATTCCGCGCGTCAGGCGCGCGGCGCGGAAGACGTGGGCACGCTCACCCGGGCCTGCGACGCCCTGGCCCAGAGCCTGCCGCTGCTGCGCTCGGCGGGCCCGCGCGGCACGCCGGGGAGGTAGCCCATGAACGCGATCCGGGCCAAGGCGCTGGTCGAAGCCGGGTTGCTGCTGCGACTGAGTGGCGACATGGCCGGCGCGGAGAAGCTGTTCGCCCGGGCCCTGGAGCTGGACCCGGCCAACGCGCGCGCGCGCCGGCTGCTGGGGCGGGACGGCCCGGCGGAGCACGGCGGGGACACCGGCTGGAACCTGGCGGGCCCGGAGCAGGACGTGGACTGGGGCGCCTGGGCAGGCCCCACGGAGCCCGGCCCGGTGGAGGTCTCCTTGCGTGAGTCCGTGAGCCTGCCCGAGGGCACGGGCGTGCGCGGCGACGCGCTGGACCTCATCGCGGAGGCGCACCGCACGCAGGAGTTCGGGCTGCCGGACACCTTCACTCCCGCGGGCGGGCTGCCGGAGGGCTCGGAGGTGGAGAGCCTGCTGCGCGGCGCGGAGGACCTGCTGGCGCTGGATGACCACTCCGGCGCGGTGGAGCTGTTGCGCCGGGCCCAGTCCCTGGCGCCGGAGAACCCGCGCGTGGAGGCGCTGCGCGACCGCAGCGAGCGCATCCTGGTGTCCATGCTGGAGGCGCGGCTGGGAGATTTGCACCGCGTGCCGCGCGTGCGGTTGCAGCCGGATGACATCATCTGGCTCAACCTGGACCACCGCGCGGGCTTCGTGCTGGCGCAGATTGACGGCGCGGTGAGCTTCGACGACCTCTTCGCGCTGTCCGGCATGTCGCGCCTGGACACGGCGCGCATCCTCGCGCAGCTGCTCGACGAGGGCATCATCGCCCCCGGCGAGTAGCCGCCCGCGGCCTGGCCGTCACGCGGGGCGGATGACGGCCGTCCACACGCCGCGCACCACGGGCTCGCCCTTCGCGTTGCGCGTCTCCGTGGTGACGACGAGGAAGTCCAGCCCGGCCTTGCGGTACAGCTCCGTGATGGAGCCCGTGGTGGTGAGCACGTCCCCGGGGCGCATCACGCCCAGGAACTCCAGCTCCTGCTCCCCGTGCACCAGCCGCACGCGGTCCACGCCCAGCTCGGGATCCGCGATGGCGGCGCTGAAGGGTCGGATGGCGAACACCACCGCGAAGCTGGGGAAGGCGATGACGTCGCCGTACGGGCCCGCCTGGGCCGCCTCCTGCGAGTAGAGCAGGGGGCTGACGTGCGCCGGGGGCTCGCCGAAGGTGCCCGCGGAGGGCACGGAGCCGCCGAGGATGAGGGAGAACTCGCGCAGCTTCTCCCGGCCAATCTCATAGGTGAAGGGGCCGTACGCACGGCCGACGAACTTGGGGTCCAGGGCCATGGCTATCCGAGCGAGGTTTCCACGACGGCGCCCCGGAGGACGGGCTCGCCGCGCTGGTTGGTGGCGGTGACTTCCGTGGTGAGCCGGCCGTCCGCGATGGCGGTGACGCGGCCCTGGAAGGTGACGGTGTCCTCCGGCAGCACCGGCCGGGAGAAGCGCACCTTCACCCGGCGCACCCGGCCCGGGTCTCCCACGAAGACGGCCACCGCCTCCACCGCCCAGCCCAGCGTGCAGAGCCCCTGGAGGATGACGCCGTTGAAGCCGGCCTGCCGCCCCACCTCCGGGTCGATGTGGATGGGGTTGTAGTCCCCGGAAGCGCCCGCGTAATACACCGGCCGCAGCCGGTCGCACTGGCGGACGTGCGTGAAGGTGTCTCCCACCTGGAACGTGCGTGCCATGAGGCGCGGAAGCCTACCGCATCCCTGTGGCCGCGGACGCCTGGCGGAAAATGAAGAAGGGGCGGCCCCCACTCGCGTGAGGACCGCCCCCAAGTCACTTCAGGGCTTCAGGACGAAGCGCCGGCTTACGCCTTGCGACGGCGCGCGAGCGCCATCGCCGCGAACAGCGCCATCAGCGGCGCCATGCCGCCAGCGGAGCCGCCCGTGGAGGAGCAGCCGCCGCCGTCGTCGTCGGACTTCGGCACGGAGACCTTGATCTCGGCGGTGCTGGTGGCACCGGCCGCGTCCTTCACCGTCACGGTGAAGGTGTAGGTCTCCAGCGTCTTCTTGGCCGGCGGGGTGAAGCTGGCCTCGGCGGAGTTGGCGCCGGTCAGCGTCACGGAGGGGCCGCCCGTCTGCGCCCAGGTGTAGGTCAGCGTCTCGTTGTCCGGATCCGTGGACGTGGAGGCGTCAATCTTCACCAGCTCACCGCCGCGCACGCCCGAGATGACCCGGACCTTGGCGACCGGCGCCTGGTTCACCTGCTTCACGTTGACCGTGTAGACGAACGGGCCAGAGGTGGCGCCGTCCGAGTCCGTCACGGTGAGGCTGAAGGCCAGGGCCGTGTCGGCCTGGACCTGCGGCGCGGTGAACTTCACCTTCGCCGTGTTCGTGTTGTCCAGGGTCACCGACGGACCACCGACCTGGGCCCAGACGTAGGTGAGCGCGTCACCGTCCGGATCCGTGATGCCGGAAGCGTCCAGCTCCACGTTGCTGCCCTCGTCCGCGTCGATGGTGGCCGGAGCCTGGCCCACCGGGTGACGGTTGGACTTGCGCACCGTCACGTTGACCAGGTCGGACGCCGACTGGCCGTTCGCCGTCACCGTGAGCTTGAAGGTCAGCTCGGTGGGGGCCGACACGTCCGGCGCCGTGAAGGTCGCGGAGGCCGAGTTGGCGTGGGTCAGCGTCACCGCCTCGCCACCCGTCTGCTCCCACTCGTACGACACCGCGTCGCCGTCCGGATCCGAGCCGAAGCCCTGGAGCGTCGCCGTGGCGCGCGCGCTCGCCTCGAAGTCCGCGCCGGCGTTGGCCACCGGAGCGCGGTCCACGTTGTTCACCGTGACGTTGACCGTGTCCGTGGCGGACTTGCCGTTCGCCGTCACCGTGAACTTGAAGACGAGCGCGGTGGTGGCCGTGACTTCCGGCGCCGTGAAGGCCAGCGTGGCCGTCGTGGCACCCGTCAGCTGCACCTCGGTGCCGCCGATCTGCTCCCACTGGTAGCCGAGGGTGTCGCCATCCTCGTCCGCGCCAGTGCCTTCCAGCGTCACCGCCGTGCGCTCATCCGCCGCGATGTCCGCGCCGGCGTTGGCCGTAGGCGCGCGGTCCACGCCCTTCACCGTCACGGTGACGGTGTCGGTGGCGGACTGGCCGTTGGCCGTGGCGGTCAGCGTGAAGACGAGGTCGGTGTTGAAGGGCACGTCCGGGGACACGAACGTCGGCGTGGCCGTGTTCGCGCCCGTCAGCACCACCTGCGGGCCGGAGGTCTGCTCCCAGCTCAGCGTCACGGCGTCGCCATCCTCGTCCGTGCCGCTGCCGCTGAGGGCCGCCTGCGTGCGGGTGTCGACCGCGAAGTCCGCGCCGGCGTTGGCCGTAGGAGCGCGGTCCACGTTCCTCACCGTCACGGCGACGGCCTTGGTGGACTTCGCGCCGCTGCTGTCCGTCACGGTGACCGTGAAGTTCAGCTGCGTGTCCGCCGTCACTTCCGGAGCCAGGAACGTGGCCCTCGCGCGGGTGGCGTTGGTCAGCGTCGGCTTGGGCGAAGCGGGGCTCGTCTGGACCCAGGAGTACGTCAGCGTGTTCGCGTGAATCACGTCCGCGTCCGTGGAGCCGGAGGCGTCCAGGGTCACGGGCGTGGGGTCACGCTCGTCCACCGTCGCCGGCGCGGTGGCCGCGGCCACCGGGGGCTGGTTCACGTTGAGGACCTGGATGTCCACCGTCTTCGGGGCGCTCACCTTGCCAGCCGCGTCGGTGACGACGAGCTGGAAGCTGAGGATGTCGGAGTAGTCCACGTCCGCCACGAAGCTCGGCGTCGCGGTGTCCGCGCTGATCAGGGTGACCGGCGTGGCGCCGCCGACCTGGATCCAGTTGTAGGTGAGCGTGTCACCCGCGGCGGCATCCGGGTCGAAGCTGCCCGTGCCGTTCAGGGTGATGGTGGCGCGGTTGAGGACGCCGTTGACGAGCGTGCCCTCCGCGACCGCCGCCGTGCCCACGCGCGACGGACCGGCGTTGGCCACCGGGGGCACGTTGCACACGCCCGTGGACGCCGGCTGATCCGGCTGGCCCGCGAACACCGCCGTGGCGCCCTCGAACGTCACGTTGTCCAGGTCCAGGCCGTACCCGCCCACCGCCACGTCACCGCCGATGCGGAAGCGGAAGCGGACGTTCTTGAGGCCCAGGTCGGGGAAGAAGGTCCCGAAGTTGATGCTCGCGGCCGTGAACCCGGGGAAGCCATCGCTCACCTGCGCCATCGCGGCGCGGTCCTCGATGGGGTTGCCGCCGCCCGCGGCGATGTAGTCCACGTAGCCCGGATCCGCGTCCACCACCGGGTACAGATCCCAGGGGTCGATCCAGTCGATGCCGTCCACCGTGAACTCGAGCACCGCGCCGTCGTAGGAGGCGTTGGAGTCGAACTCGAAGGAGTGACGGTAGTTGTAGCTCATCACGAAGTCGGCCGCGTCATCCACCGTCAGCCAGGGGCTGGTGATGGTGGTCTCCGCGATCGTGCCCGGATCCACGCCGTGCGCGTAGCGGTTGACCGGCGAGCCGGACAGCGTCCAGTCGCCAGAGGACGACAGGTTCTGCGACACCGTCCACCCGGTCAGGCCGGACTCGAACGTCTCCGTGTTGCTGGTCGTGGAGACGTTGTCGTAGTTGACGCGCGGGTCGAACGTCACCGTCTTCGCCGCCGCCGGGATCTCGTTGGAATCGAAGGCGACCCGGATGCCGGCGCGCGCGGGCGAGCCGGAGACCGCGGTGACGTTGACGGGCACGGTGACCGTGGCGGAAGCACCGCGCGACAGGGCAGGGACGTTGATCGCGGCGCCGTTCGGGAACTCCAGCGTCGCCGTCGTGCTGGTGCTGCTGACGGTGCCGGTGAAGGCGCTCAGCCCGTTGCCGCCCACGTTGCGCACGGTGATCTTCAGCTCACCCTGCTCGCCGATGTCCAGGATGCCGTCCTGGTCGCAGCCGCCCGCGCCGTCGGTCAGCGTGATGCTGGTGACCTCCAGGTTGCCACCCTGCGCGAAGCTCTCCGTCACGCCGATGTGGTCGAACGCATCGCGGTCCGGCGACTTGGCGCCGAAGCCCAGGCCGCGCTTGGCGAAGGCCGCCACGAAGCCCTGGTAGTCCGCCGGATCGCTCGCGAGCGCGACGGCCAGCACCGCGTCACGCGCTTCCGTGAAGGTCGGCGCGTTCGGCGTCGCCTTGTAGGAGGCAACGAGGTACCGCTTCATGCGGTCCTGCGCCTCCTCGAACGGGTGCGCCTTCAGGAGGCTCACGTAGCACTCCCACAGCATCGTGGCCCACACCTCACCGCTGTTGTGGACCTCGCTGTTGTTGGCGGTGGACGCCGTCGCCAGCTCGTTGGGCAGGGTGGTGAAGTTGGCGATGTGCCGGAACGTGTAGCCGTTCTTGCTCATGTCCGTCGAGTAGGGCAGGCGACGGATGCCGTAGTAGTAGCCCTGGTTCTTGCCACCGCTCGAGACGTAGCCGGCGGTGCTGTAGACGCCCTGCCAGGTGCCGTTGCCCGGGATGTTCTTGTCCTCCTTGCGCACCTGCATCAGCATGGCGTGGAAGTCGCCCCAGCCCTCGCCCATGGAGCGGCCCTGGTTGTTGCTCAGGCCCGCGGCGTTACCGACGAGGCGGTTGCTGATGTAGTGACCCCACTCGTGCGCGATGATGCCGTTGTCGAGCGTACCGTCGCGGTCCTGGTCCGGCGCGCGCAGGAAGTGCACGGACACCGGCTCGGTCGCCGCCTTCCACGCGTTGGCCGCGGCCAGGGTGATCATCAGGGACGGCGTGGTGATCTTGGCGTCATCAACGCCGTTGCCGCCCATGTTGATGGTGCTGCCGGCGGCGTTGTTCGCGACGACCGTGGCGATGGCGCCCGCGTTCTGCGCGTTGAGCGACTTGACGACGAAGTTGCACGTCCCGCGGTCGATGAGCGCGACCTTCCCGGTGAAGTAGCCCGGGGCGAACGCGGCGCAGCCGTCCTTGTTGGTCTCCGGGATCTGGATCTCCCCCGTCACGTCGTACGCCTGCTTGCCGTAGCTGGCGGAGCCGGCCTCGTAGACACCGGCCAGGGTCGCGGGCGCCGTCACGGAAAGCTCGGGCGTGCCGTCGAACACGTACATCTGCATGCGCGGCGACGCACCGTCCGCCGGCGTGCTCATGTTCGCGTTGTTGCGGCCGCCGTAGTCCTGCGCCTGGGCCTGGAGGGGGTCGCCCTCCACGCCGCCACGGCCGAAGTTGAACGACTGGGCGTTGGCCGAGGCCTCGTCGAAGCCCGCGTCGTAGAACCAGTCGTGCAGGAAGTTGTTCACGTAGAACAGGTTCACCACCGAGGCCTTGATCTGCTCGGGGCTGAAACCCGGCCTCTTGGACGTGTCGTAGACGTACGAGAAGGTGTTCTCGCTCGTCGTCTCCGCGCGGAGGTCGTTCGTGCCGGGCTGGAAGCCGTCCGGCGCGTTCAGGTCCGCGTACGCGTCCACGTTGTTACCCGTGGTCTGCGTGGCGTTGGCCGGCAGCCAGGGGTCGTTCTTGCTGTAGGGGCTGTTGGCCAGGGTGATGTCCTTGGCCGGGTGGTTCAGCGGGGCCTGGTAGCCGTCCTTCTCGCCCGTGGGGTGCGGGGTCGCGACGTTGCCCTGGGGACCGTCCTCCGGGATGAACGGAGCTGCCTGGTCCGCCCAGACCTTGTACGTGAACGCCGTGCCCGCGTCCGCGGTCAGGTCGTTGCGGAAGAGGACCTTGCCGGTGGCCGCGGAGACCACGTAGCCGAAGTACTGGCTGGAGCGCGCGGCCTTGGGGCCGGCGTTCACTTCCACGTACCAGGCCGGCTCCAGGTTGCCGGCCAGCATGAAGTACACCTGCCGGGCGCGGGCCGGGGTGGCCAGGTCCTGCGGCAGCGCGGACTTCGTGGCGGGGGACAGCTCGAAGAAGGTGAAGTCACCCTTCGTGCCCGTGTTGACGAACGAGGTGGCCTGCGTGCCGGAGCCCGTCAGGTCCTTGAACGCGCCGGACACCGCGTCCGCGGCGCCCAGGTTGAAGCCGGCGCGCGCCTTGTTGCGCGCGGTGAGCGCCAGCTCGGACGGGGCCAGGTAGCCGCTCACGGCCACCAGGCGCAGGTCCTGGCCCATGACGACCTTGATCTCGTTGCGGAAGACGGGGATGCCACCCACCGACTGGTTGAAGGTCGCGATGATCGCGCCCTTGCCGGTGTTGTGCATCGAGCGCAGGTTGGCGCCCGAGACGTCGTCACGCGTCAGCCGGTAGCTGTCCGCCACGGCCTGCAGGTGCGCGCGCGCCGCGCCCTCCGCCGTCATGCCGTTGCGGATGACGGACTTGGACTGCGCGCCGTCCTGCGTCGCCCAGGCGAACGTCGGCACGCCGAGCCGCTGCTCGGCCTGCTCGATGCGAAGCCCGCGGGACACCGCCGTGTTCGCATCCACGGCGAGAGAGCGGGAGTCCCGCTGCTCCAGGAACGCGTCGTAGTTCGACCGCTCCTTGGCCCACGCACTGGTACCCGCGATGGGCACCAGCAGCAGGCTGGTCAACAGCTTTTCCCTGAGACGCATGCGCCTTCCTTCTTGGGGGTGATGTACTGCCGGACGAGGGGACTGCGAGAGACGACGACTGCACGAGGAGGGGTCCGCCGGGGGTGGCGGGCCGCTCCTTACGGATGGTGGACCGTGGGTGGACAACAGCCCGATAGGAAACGCTGCCCAACGCCACAGGTCGCATTGGCGACGTGCGAGGGGTTCTCAGCGTGAAAAGGAGGGACGCGCGAGGCGGACAGGGCGGGGGCGAAGCGCTGTGACAGGCCGGAAAGCCGGGGCACCACACCCGAACCCGGGGCGGACCATCCGAATCGACTGTCAACGGTCACCGGCAAGCGCTGCTCTCCAACCCACTCTCCCGGCCGCGGCTGTTTTCACCGCGCCAGATTCAGTGGGAGCGCATGCTAACCGGGACACTGTTTCGTTGAAAAGAGGGGGGCCCCGGTAACTTTGCGTTAGCAACCCAGTAACAATTGGCAGTCTGGAATAAGCCGTAGCAGCCGGGCGGACGCGAGCATGAAACATGTGCCGCGCCGCACCTTGCCTGTGGGATCAAACCCTGCTCAGCGGCGCGAGCGCGGTGCCGGCGCGCCTTCATCCGCGGAGGGCAGCGGACCGTGGTCCAGCGGGTCGTCGATCTCCGCGCCCTCCTTGCGCTGCTTGTACTGTTCCCGCACGTAGGCGACGAGCTGATCCAGATACGACGACAGCGGCGGGCAGCGCACGCCGGTGCCGTCGAGCAGCTCCAGCGTGTTGTGGCAGTTGTAGATGGCCAGGTGGTTCACGTAGCTGATGGCGGCGCGCTGGGGCCGGGCCAGCTTCTCCAGCACGGGCAGCCGCAGCATCACGTCCGCGGCGCGCGCGGACAGGTTGAAGCGCGGCAGCCGCTTGTGGGACTTCTCCGCGATGAGCTCGTACACGCGCCGCGCGCTCATGGGGTTGGGGTCCACCAGGTGGAAGGTGCGCCCCTTCGCCCTCGCGTCACGCGACAGCCGCCACACCGCTTCCACCACGAAGTCCACCGGGACGACGTTGAGCGGCGCCACGCCGTTGCCCGGCAGGGGCAGCGGCACCACCAGCGGAGAGGTGACGAGCAGGATGCCCAGGTAGTAGGGGCCCTCGAAGCGATCAATCTCGCCCGTGCGCGAGTCGCCCACCACGCTGGACGGACGGAAGATGGTGACGGGGAGGGTGGCGGAGGCGCGCTGCACCAGCCGCTCCGCCTGGAACTTCGTCTCCTCATAGGCGTTGCGGAAGGACTGGCCCCGGTCCAGCTCGTCCTCGGCGATGACGCCCACGCGGTCGCCGGACACGTAGCAGGTGGAGAAGTAGCTGAAGCGGGAGAGGTTCTCGCAGTCGCGCGCCAGCTCCAGCAGGTTGCGCGTGCCGTCCACGTTCACCCGCCACGCGGTCTCCTTGGGCACGCCCAGCTGCGATACGGCGGCCAGGTGGAAGATGTCCGTCACCCGTTCGCACAGGCGCTGGTACTCCTCGCCGGACAGGCCCAGGTGCATGTCCACCGCGTCACCGGTGAGCAGCTCCACGCGCGCGCCCTTCACCTTCGCCGCGAGCGCCTGTGCTTCCTTGAAGGCCTTGGGCTGCACGAGCGCATAGATGTGCCCCTTCGGGTCCTCCCGCGCGATGTGCTCCACCAGCCGCTTGCCGATGAAGCCCGGGTAGCCGGTGATGAAATAGGTGCCAGGGGCCTGCCGCGTCTTCGACGTCTCGCTCATGCGCGGCGCAGCATAACCGCCCGTCAGCCGTGTGCGAGCATCGCCCGCCACACCGCCTCCACCTGGGGACGGGTGGCCTCCGGCGCGCCGCTGTTGTCGATGACCCACGTCGCGTGGGCGCGCTTGTCGTCCAGCGGCATCTGCGCCGCGAGCCGCGCCTCCGCCTGGTCCGCCAGGAGCCCGTCGCGCGTCATCAGCCGCGCCTTCTGCACCTCCCGGGGCACCCACACCACGGCCACGCCCTCCATCGCCTGGTGCAGCCCCGTTTCGATGAGCAGGGGCACGTCGTAGACGGCGTGGGTGACCCCTTCCGCCTCCAGCGCCTGGAGCTTCTGGAGGAAGAGGGCGCGCACCTCCGGGTGCACGATGGCGTTGAGGGCGGCCCGCTCCTGGGCGTTCGCGAAGATGTGCGCGCCCAGCTTCACCCGGTCCAGGCGGCCGTCGGGGCCCACCACGCCGGGGAAGCGCTCGTCGATGCGCTTCAGGCCGGGCGTGCCGGGCTCCACCACCTCGCGGGCGAGCACGTCCGCGTCCAGCACGCGCGCGCCCATTTCCCGCAGCATCCGGCTCACGGTGCTCTTGCCGGAGGCGATGCCGCCCGTCAGGCCGAAGACGTGCACGGGCTACTTCGCGGCCTTGGGCGTGGTGAAGACGAAGGACTGCACCGTCTTGCCGTCCTCGTTGAAGAAGATGGCCACGCCCAGCTTCACGTAGAGGAAGTAGGTGCGGAAGTCGTCCGTCAGCTTGCGCAGGTAGCAGGGCGTGGCGGGCATGGCGCCGGCCGGGCACGCGGGGCCGTAGCTGTTCTCGATGGTGTCCTTCTCGATGACGGGCCCGGGGAACACGTCGATGCGCTCCACCAGCTGGGTGGCCGGGTCCACCTTGAACTGGGCCTGGGTGGTGCCCTTGATGGCCTCCTTGGCGAAGTAGGCCAGGATCTCCTTGTCCTCCTGGCTCATGGTCCGGGACGGCTCCCCGAACTTCTTCACCACGTCCTCCTTCTTGGAGGACCCGGGCTCGATGCCCTGCCACGGCTTGGCGGAAGCAGGCAGGGAGACGGCAAGGACGGCAACGGCGAACAGGACGGCAATCACGGGGGTCCGCATCTCGACTCCTCCCTAGCGGATCAGGCAGGCACGCCTCAAGGTCCGTTACCTCAAGCCACGCACCTGTCCACCCGGTATTCAATCACGAACGAGACGCCTTGCCCCCTCCAGGGGCCTCTGCTACGTGCTCAAGGCATGTCTTCTCGTGCCTTCCGGGTCTTTTCCGCCCTCTTGCTCGCCGCCTCCGGCGGCCTCGCCGGCGCCGCGGACTTCACGGGCCCCGACAGCTGCAAGGGCTGCCACCCGGAGGCGTACGACGCGTGGATGAAGTCCAAGCACGCCCGGGCGACGGAGACGCTGGCGGACAGCCAGAAGAAGGACGCGCGGTGTCTGTCCTGCCACGCGCCGGACCAGGCGGAGCAGCAGCTGGCGGCCGTCACCTGTGAGACGTGCCATGGCGGCGGGCAGTACTACTCGCCGTCCTATGTGATGAAGGACCCGGAGTTGGCGCGGCTGGTGGGGTTGGTGGACCCGTCGGAGAAGCAGTGCCGCACCTGTCATGACGCGTCCTCGCCGTCCCTGCGCCCGTTCGACTTCAAGGAAGCGCTGAAGGCCATTGACCACTGGTCCGCCGAACGCGCCCGCAAGCAGACCCGCGCGGACGCGGCCCCCTCCACGCCGGCTCCGGCCACGGCGAAGAAGTAAGTGACCTCCGCTTGATCAAGATCCTCGATTCCCGCTTCGTCACCACCGCCGTGGAGCTCAAGGGGCTGCCCACGGACCACGCCGCGGAGGTGGCCTTCGTCGGCCGCTCCAACGTCGGCAAGTCGTCCATGATCAACGCCCTGACGAACCGGCGGAAGCTGGTGCGCGTGTCCAACACGCCGGGGCGCACCCGCACGCTCAACTTCTTCGACGTGGACCTGGACCGGGACGGCGTGCGCCACACGGTGCGCCTGGCGGACCTGCCCGGCTACGGCTTCGCCAAGGCGAGCAAGGCGGACAAGGCCCAGTGGCAGGAGATGATCACCAGCTACCTCAAGAACCGGCACCGGTTGGAGGTGGTGGTGAGCATCATCGACGCGGAGGTCGGCCCCACGCCGGAGGACCTGCAGACGCTGGACTACCTCCAGGAGCACAACCGCCGCATCCTCGTCGTGGCTACCAAGGTGGACCGGCTGACGAAGGCGCAGCGCAAGCCCCGGCTGCACAAGCTGGCGGAGCAGCTGGAATTGCCCCGCGAGGCGGTCGTCCCGTTCTCCTCCACGGAGAAGCTGGGCGTGGAGGAGGTGTGGGGCACGCTGCTGGACACCTTCGGCAAGGCCACCCGCGTCTGAGGCTGCCGGGCCCGGGCGCGCTGTGGTAGCACCCCCGGCGTGTCCCAGAACGGCAAGACGAACGGTGGTGTCTCGCCCCTCGCGCCTCGCGAGGAGCGTCAGCGGTTGATGCGCCTGTCCCCGCGCCAGCGGGTGGCTGCGCTCTATGACGCGGAGGATACGCCCGCGCTGGTGCGCTCGCTGCCCGCGGAGGACCTCTACGTCACCATCCAGGAGGTGGGGCTGGCGGACACGACGGAGCTCGTGCAGCTGGCGTCGCCCGCGCAGTTCCGCACCTTCGTGGACCTGGGCGGCTGGGCGAAGGACAAGCTGGATCCGCACGCCGTCCTCACCTGGCTGCGCGCCGCGCGCGGCGACGAGCCGGAGGACTTCCTGCGCAAGGTGCACGCGGTGGACCTGGAGGTGGTGGAGACGCTCCTCAAGGAGTTCACCGTCGTCCACGACCTGGAGGAGAACCCGGACGTCAACCCGCAGGGCATGACGCTGGAGACCCCGGAAGGCCGCTACCTGGTGGAGCTGAAGGTGGAGGGCGTGGAGATGTCCGCCATGCGCGCGCTCCTCAACGATCTCATCGCGGAGAACCCCTTCGAAGCGGTGCGCCTCTTCGAAGCCGTGCGCTGGGAGATTCCCTCCGAGCTGGAGGAGACCGCGTTCCAGTTCCGCCGCGCGCGCCTGTCCGACCTGGGCTTCCCGACGCTGGAGGACGCGCTCGCGCTCTTCAGCCGCGTGGACGTGCCGCCGCGCCCCGCCGGGCCCGGGACGCCCGCGCTCACCGCCACGGGCGGCCACGTGGACTACCTGGAGGCGGCCTTCCGGGACCTGTCCGACGTGGAGCGGATGAACGCGGAGGACGAGCTGCGGGAGGTGGCCAACGCGGTGCTCGTCGCGGAGCTGGGCGACCCGGGCGACCTGGACGCCGTGCGCCGCGTGGGCGAATGGGTGCGCGACTACCTGTCGCTGGGCCTGGAGCACCTGACGGGCGCCGACCCGGCGAAGGCGCCAGAGGCGCTGCGCGACACGCCGCTGCGCCGCGTCTTCCAGGTGGGCTTCACGCTGACGCTCCAGCTCAAGTACCGCGCGGACCGCCTCTTCAAGGCGCCCTTCATGAAGCTGGACGAAGTGCCGCTGGTGCTCCCGGAGGAGGCCGCCGCGCTGGAGGCCCTGCGGCGCAAGCGTCCCCGGCGGGCGCTGCGCGTCCCGGGCGCGGAGGCGGTCCCGTTCCGCTCGCTGCGGGAGGTGGCCGGCTCGGAGGCGCTGCTCGCGCGGGCGGAGGGCCAGGTGGCGGCGCTGGGCGCGCTCCTGGGCGGCTCCGAGGAAACGGCGCACACGGTGCTGGCGCGCTTCGGCGTGTCGCTGGACGTGCTGGGCGTGGAGCGGCTGTGGGCGGCGGTCGTGTCCATGGCGGTGCTGGAGGAGGGCGTGGACGTGCGGCCCGTGCCGCTGGGGCGCACGGTGGAGCTGGGCCAGCGCCTGTTCGAAGGCACCCCGGACGCGCCTCGCCTGCGCGCGAGCGCGGCGGAGCGCGCGGTGGCGGCGCTTTCGCCCGCGGTGCCGGAGGCGGCGCGTGAAGAGCTGCGTCGGGTGGTGAACGTCACGCTGGCGCGGCTGCTGTCGGAGCTGGGCCCGGCGTGGCTGCGCGAGGGGCGCCTGGACCTCATCGCCTCCGCGGTCCTACCGATGGAGAGCGCGCCGGTCCCGTAGCTTTTTCAGCCTTGCCCCTCCCGGCGGTCCGGGTGGTCCCGCAACCGCCTGAAGATACAGGCCTCCCTCGCTGTCATCCCCTGGCACGCGCGCTGCTTTGCCCCTCGCCCGCTAGCTGTTTGCCGTTGGCAGACCGCGAACGGATGGGAAGCCCACGAGGGCCAGGGGCACGCGTGTGACGGGACGAGCGACCGACAGCGAAGGGGTGGCGTACATGGGACCGGGCGCGGAGGGGCAGCGTCGCGACGTACTGGCGTTCTACATGCTCGCGGGCTTCGCGGCGGTGATGTACGCGGTGCCGGGTGAGTGGATCCCCGCACTGGAGCCGCTGCGGCTCGCGCTGCTGACTTCAGGGCTGGGCGCGGGCCTGATGGTGATGCGCCGCATTGGCAAGGCGGAGCCCATCTTCTTTGACGGCGCGCGGGGCATCGCGCTGCTGATGTTCTCGACGCTGGCGTTCTGCTCGGTGGCGTGGAGCGTGAACCCGGAGGTGACGCGCTTCCAGGGCGTGGAGCTGCTCAAGCTCACGGCCATCTATCTGACGCTCGTCAACGTCATCACCACGCCCAAGCGGCTGGCGGTGGTGTGCGGCGCCATGGTGCTGGGCGCCATCGTGACGTCCATTGGCGTCATCAACTGGTACAGGGTCGGCGAGGACATGGTGGAGGGCTTCCGTTCGCGCTGGGTCGGCGTGTACGCGGACCCCAACCACATGGCCATGAACATGGTGCTGGTGGTGCCGCTCGCGGTGGCGTTCCTCGCGCGCAAGAGCACCCCGTGGGTGTTCCGCCTGCTGTGCGCGGTGTCCGCGGTGCTGGCGGTGGTGGCCATCGTGCTGTCGCACTCGCGCGGCGGTTTCATCGGCCTGTCGGTGGCGATGGCCATGTGGGCCATCCGTGAGAAGCGCCGCATGCAGGCCATCGTGCTGGGCACGGTGTTCGTCGCGGGCCTGGCGGTGTTCGCGCCCAAGAGCTTCTGGCAGCGCAATGAGACGGTGGCGTCGTTCCACGAGGACGCGTCCGCCATGGGCCGCGTCTACGCGTGGCAGGTGGCCAGCCGCATGAGCCTGGACAAGCCGCTGCTCGGCGTGGGCGCGGGCGGCTTCCGCTACGCCTGGTTCCAGTACGCGCCGCCGGAGGCGCACCGCGCCTACGTGGCGCACAACATCTTCCTCGACGTCATCGGGGAGCTCGGGTGGATTGGCCTCCTGTGCTTCCTGGTGTTCTCGGGAGGGGCCGTGGGCGGGGCGGCGGCCGCGTCCGCGGACCCGGAGATGGGATGGCTGGCACGCGCCCTCCTGGCGGCGGTGGCGGGCTACCTCGTCTGTGACTTGTTCTCGGGCTACATCCTGTCCGCGCACTGCTACGTGCTCTTCGGCCTGGCCGCGAGCGCGCACCGCATCGCGCAGGCACGGGAGCGCGCCCTGGCGGTGGGGAGGCAGCCGGCGATGAGTCCCGCGCCGGTGGCCACGTGGGAGGGGTCTGGGCATGCGGCGTGAGGATGCGCGGTTGGGGCAGGAGCCCCTCCGCCTGGTGCAGTTCACCCGGTCGTTCCACATTGGCGGCACCGAAGTGCAGGTGCTGGAGCTGCTGCGAGGCCTGCCCTCCAGCTACCAATTGCAGGTGTCTGTGTTGGAGGACGCCGGGCCCTTGATGGGCTCGGTGTGGAAGCTGGGGCACGCGCCGGAGGTGTTCCCCCTCAAGGGGTCGCTCGTGCAGCCCAACACGCTGAGGCAGATCCACCGGATGTCCCGGTGGCTCAAGGCCAACCGCGTGCAGCTGGTGCACGTGCACGACTTCTACTCCAGCATCCTCGCGGTGCCGGCCGCGAAGCTCGCGGGCGCGAAGGTCATCGTCGGGCGGTTGGACCTGTCCCACTGGCAGGGCAAGGCCCGCCGGCTGCTGCACGCGCAGATGACGCGCATGGCGGATCACGTCATCGCCAACGCGGAGGCCATCCGCCAGCTGCTCATCCACGAGGAGGGGCTGCCCGAATCGCGCATCTCCGTCATCCACAACGGCCTGGACCTCCAGCGCTTCGACGCGCGCGTGGCGGAGGGACTCAAGGACACACTGCCCGACACCGGCGGCGTGCCCACGGTCATCCACGTGGCCAACATGAACCACCCCGTGAAGCGGCAGGAGGACGTGCTGCTCGCGCTTGCCATGCTGCGTCATGAGGGGACGAAGCTGAACGCGTGGTTCGTGGGAGACGGGCCTCGTCGGCCGGCGCTGGAGAAGATGGCGCACGAGCTGGGGGTGGCGGACGGGGTGCACTTCCTCAAGCACCGCACGGACGTGCCGGCCCTCTATGGGCAGGCCACCTTCGGCGTCCTGTGCTCCACGGCGGAGGGCATGTCCAACGCGGTGATGGAGGGCATGGCGGCGGGGCTGCCCATGGTGGTGACCCGGGTGGGCGGCAATCCGGACCTCATCACGGACGGCGAGCGGGGCCTGGTGGTGGAGCCGGAGCGGCCCGCCCAGCTGGCCCAGGCCTTCCGCCGGCTGCTGGCCAACCCCCAGGAGGCCCGGAAGATGGGCAAGGCCGCCCGCGGCTTCGTCGCCCGCGAGCTGTCCCTGGAGAAGATGGTGCGCCGGCATGACGCGCTGTACCGCCAGGTGGCAGGACTGCCCCCTGGCTGAAACCCGCCCCCAGGGGCCGGGAAGTGTCAGACCGATCCGGATAATCCACGCCCGTCCTCAGCAATTGGGGGCGGGCGCGTTCGTAGAAATGAAGAGGCGGTTTTCCGCAGGGCCCTGGTTGTGTGCGCAGGTTATAGATGGGAATAGCTCGATTTTCGTGGATGTTGGTAGGCGAGGCGTGGTAATGGCGCCTCGGGCGTTGCCAGAGGCGGCGAGCGTGCCCACCCTGGGCATGGCGGATCAGGCGGGTGGAGGAATCACCGCCGGGACGCAGGGGTTTTGAAGGAAACGGACGCCGAGCGCGGGGCCCGAGACACGGGACGCGGGGCGGACGGCTGGAAACATGAAGGTGGCGTGGACAGGCCCGAGGGCCGCTCCACATCCGCCGCGACTTTACGAGGCCCTGCCAGTCGGCACGCGGCCCGGGGCGCTCGCCGGTAAAACTCCAAGGTGCCGGCGAGCGCTCTCTTTTTTGCCTCACAACTCCGCACCCGTGTGCCCGCTGGGGTCTTCTCCTCGCGGAGGATGCACCGGGTGGGGTGCGGGCGTCAGGCTTCGTCGACCAGGTCGAACTTCTGGCCCACGCCCTTCGCCAGGGCGACGTCGTAGAGCGCCCGGGCCAGGGCCACGTCCTGCACGGCGAGGCCGGTGGAGTCGAAGACGGTGATCTCGGTGCCGGTGCGGCCGGGCTTGCGGCCCGCGACGACCTCTCCCAGGGTGCCGGCGAGCTGCTCGGCCTGGATGAGCCCGTCGTGCAGCGGCACGTTGACCTCGCCGGAGTGGAGCGCCTGATCCGCGTCGTCGATGAAGACGCGCCCTTCGACGAGCAGGCGCGGATCCAGCTCCTGCTTGCCGGGGGCGTCCGCGCCCATGGCGTTGAGGTGGGCGCCGGCCTGGACCCACTCCCGGCGGACCACCGGGGCGCGCGCGGGCGTGGCGGAGCAGACGATGTCCGCGCCGGAGGCCTCCTGGAGGCTCACCACGCGGCCGCCCTTCTCCTTCTGGAGCGCCTCCGCGGCCTGGGTATTCACGTCCGACAGGAGCAGCTCCAGGTCCCCGAAGAGGGCGCGGTGCGCGTCGATGAGGACGCGCGCCTGCACGCCGCAGCCCACGAGCCCCAGCGTGCGGGGCTGCTTCTTCGCCAGGTACTTGGACGCGATGCCGCCAGCGGCGCCGGTGCGCCACGCGGTGAGCAGCGTGCCGTCCAGGATGGCCAGCGGGGACGCGGTGTCCGGGTCGCTGAGCACGTACACGGCGCGCACCGTGGGCAGGCCGTGCTTGCGCGGGTTCTGGGGATGGGCGTTGACCCACTTCACGCCGGCCGCGCCGTCGAGGAACGCGGGCATGGCGCGGAAGTCGCCGTCGTACTTCGGCAGGGACAGGTACACCTTGGGAGGCATGAGCGCGTCGCCGCGGCCATGGGCCAGGAAGGCACGCTCGACGGCTTCCAGACCGAGCTCGACGGTGTAGAGGCCGCGCAAGTCCCTGGCGCTGAGGAGGAGGGTGGGCATGGGCGCCGCTATACCCAACCGCCCCTGACCGCGTGCGTCGTGCCAGATGTGCAATGTCTGCCATTGGCCATTTTCACAATCACTACCCGGAGCAGGTGGGCAGGCGCGGATAATGGGGAAAGGCGGGTTCGGGGTAGGCTGGGAGTGATGAAGACCTCCCGGCCCACTGAAGACACCGGTTCCCAGGCGCCGAACACGGGCCACCCCACAGGTGACTCCAGCGGGCCGGAGCGTCCGCTCCACGCCACGCGCGTGGGCCGGTATGTGTTGCTGGCGCGGCTGGGCAAGGGCGGCATGGGCGAGGTCTTCGAGGCCTTCGACCCGGAGCTGCGCCGCACCGTCGCCATCAAGCTCTTGCATGAGCGGCGCCTTCCGGACGAGGAGGAGGACGCCCGCGCGCTGCGGCTGGTGCGCGAGGCCCAGGCCATGGCGCGCCTGTCCCATCCGAACGTGCTCACGGTGCACGACGTGGGCACGCACGAGGGCCGGGTGTTCATCGCCATGGCGCGCGTGGAGGGCGGCACGCTGCGGCAGTGGCTGCGCGAGGGGCCGCACCCGCAGCGCCATGTCCTCGCGGTGTGCCGGGCCATGGGGCAGGGGCTCGCGGCGGCGCACGCGGCGGGGCTGGTGCACCGGGACTTCAAGCCGGACAACGTGCTCTTGGGCCGGGACGGCGGCGTCTGGGTGACGGACTTTGGCATCGCGTCCGACGCGGGCGTGGGCACGGAGGCAGGGCCCGCGGTGCCGCTGGCGGCGCTGTTGGAGGGGCCGCTCGACACGCGGCTCACGGCGACGGGCGCGCTGGTGGGGACGCCCGCGTACATGGCTCCGGAGCAGTACGCGGGGCGCGGGCCGGACGCGAGAGCGGATCAGTTCAGCTATTGCGTGTCCGTCTACGAGGCGCTCACCGGCCAGCGCCCCTTCGAGGAGGGGACGCTGCGGCGCATGGCCGTCACGCTGCTGGACTCGCAGCGGGCACCCCAGGGCGCGGTGGTGCCCCGGGTGGAGCTGGAGCCGCCCGCGCATCCGTCCGTCCCGGGCTGGGTGCACCGCGTGCTGGCGCAGGGCCTGGCGGTGGCGCCGGAGCAGCGCTTCGCGTCCATGGAGGCGCTGCTGGCGGCGCTGGAGCGCGACCCGGAGGCGGGACGGAAGAAGCTCGCGGGCCGCTCCATCGCGGTGGTGGCCGGGCTCCTCCTGGGCGTGGGCGTGGCGTGGGTGCGTCCCACGCCGTGCAGCGGCGCGCCCAAGCTGTTCGCCCGGGTGTGGGGCCCCGCGCAGAAGGCGGCGGTGGCGGAGGCCTTCGAGAAGAGCGGCGCGACGGACGCGGACGGTGCGTTCGACCGCGTGGAGCGCGCGCTGGATGCGTACGCGTCGGAGTGGAGCCGCATGCACCGCCAGGCGTGCGAGGCCACGCGCGTGACGGGAGAGCAGCCGGAAGCGCATCTGGCATTGCGCATGTCGTGCCTGGACCGGCGCCTGCGCGCGGTGGACGCGCTGAGCACGGAGCTGGCGCACGCGGACGTGGCGCTGGTGCAGCGCAGCGCGGAGGCGGTGGATTCGCTGCGCGGCGTGTCCGGCTGCGCGAACGTGGAGGCGCTCTCCGCCGCGGTACCCCCGCCGGAGGACGAGGCGGCGCGCACCCGCGTGGAGGCGGTGCGCCAGGACGTGGCGCATGCGCAGGCGCTGCTCGACACGGGCCGCTACTCGCAGGCGGTGCCCGTGGCCCGGGCGGCGGTGGAGGCGGCGCACGCGACGCGCTACCGGCCGGTGGAGGCGGAGGCGCTCCACGTCCTGGGCTGGGCCCACCACCGCATGAGCCAGTCGCGCGACGCGCGGGCCACGTGGCACGAGGCCATGGCCGCCGCCACGGCGGGGCGGCATGACGAAGTGGCGCTCCAGGTGGCCACGGAGTTGGTGCTCGGCCTGAGCGGGGACCCCGAGTGGTTCCCCGAGGCCCACCTGTGGAGCGCCCAGGCGCACGCGCTCATCGAACGGCTGGGCTCCGCGCCGGACCTGGAGGGACGGCTCGCCAACCACGAGGGCATCCTCGCGCTGAACGAGGAGGCGCTCGACGCGGCGGCGGGGCACTACGCGCGGGCCCTGGCGCTGCGCGAGCGCACCCTGGGGCCCACGCACGTGGACACCGCGAAGGTCTACAACAACCTGGGCATGGTGAAGCTGCGCCAGGGCAAACAGGCGGAGGCCAGCGCGCTGTATCAGAAGGCGCTCGCCATCTACGAGGAGCGGCTGGGGCCGGTGCACCCGCTGCTCGCGGGAACGCTCACCAACCTGGGCTTCGCGGAGCAGGAGGCGGGAAACCTGCCCAAGGCGCTGGAGTGGTTGCAGCGCGCGTACACGCTGCGGCAGCAGACGCTGGGGCCGCTCAATTCCCAGACCTTGCTGCTGCTCCACGACATCGCGCTGGTGCAGGAGTCGCTGGGCGCGCCGGACCGGGCGCTCGCGCTGCACCGGCAGGCGCTGGAGGGCATGCGTCAGGGCTTCGGCGCGGAGAGCCGCCAGGCCATCGACTCGCTGAAGGCGCTGGCGGGCGCGGAGGAGCGGCTGGAGCGGGACGCGGACGCGCTCGCGCACTTCCAGGAGGGCCTGGCGCTCCAGCGCAAGGTGCTGCCGCCGGAGGAGTTCGCGGTGGACACGCTGGAGGAGGACGTGGGGCGGCTGATGGTGGCGCAGGGCCGTCCGAAGGAAGCGGTGCCGCTGTTGCGCGCGGCGCTGGAGTCCAAGTCGCGCTCGCTGGGCGCGGACCATGCGCGGACCCTCCACAGCCGCACGGCGCTGGGGCTCGCGTACTTCCTGCTGGGGCAGGGCGACAGCGCGCGGGAGCTGCTGGAGACGTCCGAGCGGGTGCTGGCGCCGCTGGGCTGGAACCCGGTGGACGCGGCAATGACACACTTCGCGCTCGCGCAGGCGCTCTGGAGCCAGCCGGCGGAGCACGCTCGGGCGATGACGCTCGCGAAGCAGGCCGAGGAGGGCTTCACCCAGGGCGGCTCCATGACGCGGCGCGAGCTGGCGCAGGTGAAGCAATGGATTGCCAGCCGCTGAGTCTCACAATTATTGGATTTGGCCGCTATTGATGGAATTGCAGTGGAGGCCTGGAGTGGTCTGTCCAATCTGGATTGCCTAACATGCGGCCTTGTCGGAAGGCTGGGCGCCATGCCGGCGTCCCCTCGGACAAGGAGTCATCCATGAAGCCTGGAATCGCGTTGCTGCTGTGCACGGGTCTGGCATTGACGGCGTGCGGTGGAGCGATGACGCCCGAGGAGGCCGCCGCCGAGGAGACGCCGCTGGCCACATCGGAGGCCGCGCTGATCACGTGTGGCGATTGGGTTGGATGGAGTGACACCGGCGTGGTCAGGTGTTTGTCGAATCCAGACTGTGGGACCAACTGGGTTTGTGAGCCGAGGTTGAAGGCGGACGACGCTCCGTCCCTTGATGATGGACCCCAGCAGAGGCCGCCGGTGTGCCCCGCGGGCCAGGTGGCCGTCCCGTACGTCAACTCGGGCAAGATGCGTTATCAGTTCCAGTACCGGGCTTGCTACGACGAGGCCGGCAACTACACGCACACGGAATATCAATACCGGAACTACGCGAGCAGCTGCATCAGTTGCTGATCAGCTCCACTGAGGCTCCCCTCCCTCATCACCGCGCTGGATGTCTTCTGCGTGCCCTCTGCTGACGCTGGCGGACAGCGTCAGGAAAGGCATTGTGCAGGGCGGCAAATCGACGCGGTGCAAGCATGTGGTGATGAAGCAATGGATTGAAGGTCGATAGGTTTGCCGCTTTTTGAACGGATGGGTCTTGTCGGAGGGTCGTTGAAAGGCCTGTGCTGGTCTGGCAGGCCGGGATTGTCTAAAGTGAATTCCTGTCGGATGGCCGGGCGCCATGACGGTGCCCCCTCGGACAAGGAGTCCCCATCATGTCTGGATTTTCATTGCTGCGCGTCGTAGGCGTCTGCACGGGTCTGGCGTTGACTGCGTGTGGGGGGCCCATGACGGCCGAGGAGGCGTCGCTCGCCACGGCGGAGGCCGCGCTCGGCTCGTGCGGGACCTGGTCCGAGTGGAGCAACACGGGCGGGCAGATTTGTACGGACAACCGCACCTGTGGCTACTACTGGTATTGCGAGGGCGATCTGATGGCGGGTGATACCCGTTCCCTCGCGGGTGGGGGCGGGCCCGAGACCCTCCCTCCGCCGTGTGACGATGGCAGCTATCCCTACCAGCGCGGCAAGCCGGGCCTGTCCAACCTGCAGTCCAGCTATCGCGTGTGCTTCGACGCGTCCGGCACCTACACGCACACGGAATATCAATACCAGTACGCCTTCAGCGGGACCTGCGGCTGCTGATCAGCTCCACCACCAGGCCGCCGCGGCGAGCAGGCTCCCCGCCACGGACACGGCCACCCACTTGAGCCACGGCGCCTGTGAGGACGGTGGCGGCTCCTCGGAAGGCCGGAACCGCTTCACGGGTTCCGGGAGCCGGGCCTGCTCCTTCACGGGGGCGGGCTCCGGCGGCTGGGACACGGGGCGCCGCGGCCTCAGCGCCTGGGTCGGCGCCTCCGAATGTTGTGGGGGCGCGGGCTCCAGGGGC
>NZ_RAWC01000490.1:0-402 GCF_003611685.1 Corallococcus sp. CA049B
GGTTCACACAATCTTCTGGAAAGACACAAATAAAAATTTCACGTACATCTAATATGAATGGTACAGAATTTCCAACTTCTGCAGATATTCAGGATGCGGAACAAACTGTTGTAAAAGCTACACAATCTATTAATCAGAGTGAGACAGCCCTTACAGATATTGATGGAAAGGCTACTCCTGCTAATAATGGGGATGATGTTTATAATGGGAAGAAAACAGCAGGTGCTCCAACTGGTGAATATTCAAATAAAGCGAAAGTAAAAGGGTTAGATCCAGATACACAGTACTCTTATTCTGTAAGTGATGGACAAGGCAATTGGAGTCCAATTTATACAATTACCACACTACCTACAGATAAAGTAACGTTTGCTGCTTTTGGTGATCCACAAATTGGTGCATTTG
>NZ_RAWC01000491.1:0-394 GCF_003611685.1 Corallococcus sp. CA049B
GCCTGGAGCGGTCCGAGGCTGAAGGGGAAGGGCTTCGTGTCGTCCGCTCCCCGATCCGCCGCGGGTTCGCGGGGGCTCGTAACCTGGGTGTCCGCGCCGCACGCGGGGCATACGTCGTGTTCCTGGAGTCGGACGACAGCCTGTCCCCGGACTTCATCCAACACGCCGTCTCCGCACTCGAAGCGCGACAGGAGTTCTCAGGGGTGGTCCCCACCGGGGGCCGCTTCCATTCCAGCGAAGAGCTGGCCAACCGCCAGTTCAAGGGGTTCATGACGTACCTGGGGGATTGTCCGACGTACGCGCTGGCCGCGAACCAGGTCTCCGCGCCCACGGCGATGCTGCGCCGAACCGTCCTGGAGCAGCACGCCTACAATGAAACCCTGTCCGGCTATGC
>NZ_RAWC01000492.1:0-391 GCF_003611685.1 Corallococcus sp. CA049B
CAGCTACTTCCGGCATCACCCGGTAACTGTCCTTGCTTTCTGCCTCCGCGAGTTCTCCTTGCTTCAAGCCCTCCGGGAGCACCTTCTCCAGTGCGTGCGCGGCGTCCTCGGAGGTGGTGCCTGGCTCCAGATCTACCTTCGGCGCACCGGGGGAATCCGCGTAGAACTGCGTGAGGTTACCCACGTATTCCGGAACCACACTGATCTCGCCGTTTTCCAGCGCGGAAAGATACGCATCGCGGGCGCCGACTCCCGGCACTAGTTCGGCGTCGATTCCCTCTTCTTCCAAGGCCTGAACGTAGATCTGCGCGATGATCTCACTTTCCTGGAAGTTAGCGGAGCCCACGCGCACGATGTCATCGTTGCGGGCTCCGCCGAACACCGTTCCACC
>NZ_RAWC01000493.1:0-388 GCF_003611685.1 Corallococcus sp. CA049B
GGAGATGACAATGGCGATTTGATAGGCGTTCACTACCCAGATGGAACTGGCTGGCGTGGCATGAAGGTCCGTGGCGATTGTTGGCAGGGCGACGTTGGCGATTGCGCCGTCAAGGACAGCCATCGAAATACCAATCACAATGGTTAATATCGCACCGTATCGCTGGGGCAATGGCAGGCCGTCGGCCTGAACTTTTGGCATAGGAATTTTATATCTTTGGTGAATAATCAACAGGGGTATGATTCTAGCACTGATATTCACGGTGGATGTCGCAGAATTGTAACTAACCGGCAAAAGATGGATTGCGACCACCCTGGTGCGAAATTATAATAAAAAACAGTTCTGATTTTTATAAAACACTCGCAATGAGGTGATAAATGGCTAACGC
>NZ_RAWC01000494.1:0-388 GCF_003611685.1 Corallococcus sp. CA049B
CCCATATACGATAACCTTTTTTAAGCATTGCTTCTTCATTATCTATATGAGTATCTTCATCAATAAGTACTCCAATTCCATAATCAAAAGTTGTTTCATTCTTTTTGGTAGGGCTGCATAGACCATATAAATCTTTTTTACCATCTGGCCTCATATTCCTAATTTCTTCTACTAAATGTTCTTTATGACATTCCCCCCAAAAGTCAGGAATATCATGATTACCAGCCTCATTCATAATTTCATTACTAAATGCTCGTACCTTTGCAATAAATCTTTGTTTGCCTGTTTCTTCAATCCTATAATTCATAGTGTTTCCGCCTTCCAATATAATTTTAATGGCCAAAGGGTTAAAGAGACAGAGTTGAGTTCCTTTTCTTTTAGCTAACTT
>NZ_RAWC01000495.1:0-386 GCF_003611685.1 Corallococcus sp. CA049B
TGGCGTTGAGCATGCTGCTGGGCTCGGGGCTGGCGTGGGGCGTGCTCGCGACGCGGCTCCTGGACACGGGCCTGGCGGCGGGCGCGGGGTACGAGCCGCTGTCCTCGTGGCTGATATGGCCCGGCGTGGGGTTGATGGTGGGCGGGGCGGTGATGTCGCTGGCGGCGCAGGCGAGGGACTTCCTGGGCGCGGTGAAGGACCTGCGCTCGGTGGGCGTGAGCCGGGGCGGGCTGCCCCGGTGGAGCCTGGGCGTGGCGGCGGTGGCGTGCGTGCTGGCGGTGGTGCTGGGCGGGCTGCTCTTCGGGCTGGGAGTCCCGTCGATGCTGCTGGTGCTCGCGCTGCTGGTGCCGCTGTGCGCGGTGTGCGCGCGAGGCGCGGGGCAGACG
>NZ_RAWC01000496.1:0-382 GCF_003611685.1 Corallococcus sp. CA049B
CCGTAGCCGAACGTGTAGAGCAGCTGGCCGTAGAGGTTGTCGTCCTCCACGCGCCCCGGGTAGCTGTAGGCCTGCGCGGACAGCCCCACGCCGCCCTCCACGAACGAGCCCGCGAAGCGCGGCCCGAAGCGCTCCATCGCGTAGCGGCCCTTGAGCCCCACCTCGCCGCCTCCCAGCGTGAAGCCCTCCGTCGGGTAGCGGTGGTACGTCGCGACGCCCTCCACGTCCAACGACGTCCCGTCCCCCAGCCCCGGCGTCCGCTCCGGCACACCCCACAGCCGGTAGGCCGCGCCCGCGCGGATCAACGTGTTGCCCTCGTCCGGCGCCAGCCGCGCGGACGCCTGGAGCCGCACCTTCGACAAACGCGCCACCGCCCCCAGCG
>NZ_RAWC01000049.1:0-48018 GCF_003611685.1 Corallococcus sp. CA049B
GGGCAGCACGGCAGGGCGGGCGGTACGGGGCGGTACGGCACCTCACACAGACACTTCATCCTCGGAGAACGAAGACCATGGCGACCAAGACCCAGAAGCAGACCATCCAGCGCAAGGCCCGTCAGGTGAAGGCGAAGACGGTCAAGGCCGTGTCCAACGCTGGCAAGCAGGCGAAGCGCGTGCAGGTGACGCTCGGTGACCTGATCGCCGCTGCCTTCGACACCGTGGGTGGCGAGGCTCGCAAGGTGGCCAGGGTGGTCTCCTCGACCGACATGACGCTGGCGACCGGAAAGCACATTGTGTTCGTGGGGTGATGATCCGCCGGCCGGGCGCGGACGACATCGGGAATCCACTCCAGGGCCAGGTGACCGACGTGAAACCCATTCTCATCCCCGGACGCAACTGCTGGACGCGGACGGAAACGCATGACGCGGGCGTGCTGGTGGACGCCCGGGACTACTACCGGGAGCTGTATCGGGCCATCCGGAAGGCCCGCCGCTCCATCGTCATCACCGGTTGGCAGTTCGACAGCGACGTGACGTTGCTGCGCGGTGAGGACCTGGAGGAGGCCCAGGGAGGCGAAGTCCGGCTGCTGCCGCTGTTGGATCAGATGTGCCGGGAGAACCCGGAGCTGCACGTCTACATCCTCGCGTGGGACTTCAGCATGCTGCTCGCCATGGAGCGCGAGTGGATGCAGCACCTGCTCTTCAACTGGACGACGAACGAACGGCTGCGCTTCCGCTTCGATTCCTCCAGTCCGCTCTACGGCGCCCATCACCAGAAGCTCGTCGTCGTGGACGGCGTGATGGCGTTCACCGGCGGCATGGACGTGTGTGACTGCCGCTGGGACGACCGGGACCACCCCGCGCGCTCGAAGCTGCGCTGCGACTCCGGCCGCGACCCGCACGGGCCCTACCACGACGTGCAGACGGTGCTGACAGGCCCCGCGGTGAAGCCGCTCGCGGAGCTGTTCGAGGCGCGCTGGGCTCACTCGGGCGGAGGCGAGCTCCACCTGGAGCCCGTGAACCGCGACGACATGACTTTCGAAGCGACGATGCCCGCGCCTCCAGGCCCGGTGGCCATCAGCCGCACCTTCGGCAAGACGCTGCTGCCTCCGCAAGCGGAGGTGCAGGAGATCCGCGCGCTGTACGTGGACGCCATCGAAGCTGCCGAGCGCTTCATCTACATCGAGAACCAGTACTTCTCCTCACGCGCCATCTACGACGCGCTCGTCAAGCGCATGCGCGCGGCCGGACGGCCCCGGCTCCAGGTGATGCTGGTGCTGCCCCGTCAGCCGGAGGCCCTGCGCGAGCAGATCGCCATGGGCGTGGCCCAGGTGCGCCTCTTGCGCGCGCTGCGCGACGTGGCCTCCGAGACGGGCCACGGCTTCGCGGTGTACGGCTCGGCGGCGAAGGACGAGGACGGCTCGGACGTCTTCACGTACATCCACTCGAAGGTGCTCATCGTGGATGACACCTTCATGACCATCGGCTCCGCGAACACGACCAACCGCAGCCTGGGATTGGATTCGGAGCTCAACCTGAGCTGGGAGGCGGAAATCCCCGGCGACGCCGTGTCGCGCGCCATCCGCCGCGTGCGCGTGTCGCTGATGGCGGAGCACGTGGGCCTCTCCGGCGTGGCCGCGCTGCGCCCGCTGGTGGACGCGAAGCGCCTGGTGGAGACGTTGGACGGGCTGGCCCTCGCGGGACAGCACCGGCTGCGTCCGCACCCGCTGGAGACGGTGTTCGACCAGAACCCCCTCTTCAAGCCGCTGGAGCCGGAGGAGTTCCTCATCGACCCGGAGGAGTCGGTGCTGGACGAGTCCCTCTTCGAGGCCCTGCACAAGGGCGACGACGGCCTCTTCGCCTCCGGCGTGCGCCTGCTGTCGCGCTGGCTCGTGGGCAAGTCGTGCGAGACGGCCCGGCGGCACAGCGCCATCCTGCCCTGCGATCCCGTCCAGGAGGAGGGCGGGACCGCGGGGCACTAACGGCGGGCGAAGTCCACGCCCACGCCCGCGCCGACGCTCACGCCGCGCACCAGCGTGTCGTCCGGCTGCGGGAAGGTCACCGTGGCGCCGGCGCCCCAGATGTACATGGCGGGCAGCACGCGCTGGCGGAACTCCGCCGCCACCGAGTATTGGGGCTTGTCGCCCAGGCCCACCACGATCACGCGCGCGATGCCTCGCGACTCGCCGCCCGGGCTGCTGAAGCTCAGGGACAGGTCGCCATCCGCGCGGCCGAAGGCGGAGTACTCCACGGCGCCGCTGGCCACCACCTCCGGGGAGTCCGGTCCGTCGCCGCGCGCCACGGACAGCTCCAGGTAGCCGGAGAAGTCCTTGGGTACGCGCTGGTCGGACTGGGGCTCCTCGGAGAGGCCCACGGCGGAGAAGCGCGACAGCTCGTAGCCCGCGCCGAAGTAGCCGAAGCGGAAGCCGCCGCCCTGCCGGCGCCCCTGCGCGGTGACGCTGATCTGCGTGCCCTTGAAGTTGCCCTCGAACGCGACGCCCAGCAGGGCGCCCACGTCCTGCGCGCCCTCGTTGAGCCGCGCGCCGCCGGCGACCAGGGCCCACGAGCGCAGCCGCTCACCCTTGTACATGGCGAACTCGCCGCCCACCGACGCCACCGTGGCCTCCGGCGTCACCCCGCCCGCCTCGCCGAAGTCGTGCGCCGCCGAGGCGCGCACCAGGTAGCGGTCGAAGTTCGCCTCGCTGTCGCTGGCGATGCGGCCGATGTCCAGGAGCAGCTCGCCGGAGAACACGCGCGCGGCGAGCACGTCGCTGGCCAGGAGCTGCACGCGCGCGGGCCCCGCGGTGAACGACAGCGTGCCGCCCGCCGGGTGGTAGTTCGGGTTGAGCTGGTTGTCGTAGCGGTTCACCAGGTAGCCGCGCCCCAGCGACTCCTCCAGGAACGGCTGCACGCGCAGGCCGAAGCGGCCGGACTCGTCCCCAATGCGCAACAGGCGCACCACCTGGCCGTAGTCGCTGCGCTCGTCCCAGTCCTCGCGCCGCAGCCACGCGCCGTAGTCGTCGTCCTTCTGCTTCGGCTCGCTGTCCCAGAGCCGGAAGCGCAGCGGCGCGCCCAGCATGAAGGCGAAGTCCTCGCCGCCATCCACGCCCAGGGACGGGTACGCGTAGCCGAACAGGTCCTGCTTCCCACCCCGCGTCCCGGACGGGAAGCTCAGCGGCCCCACCTCCAGGAGCGCCCGGAACCCGATGCCTCCCGAGTCTTCCGGGCCCCCCGAGGACTCCGGCGCGGAGTACGACTCCTGCCGCGGATCATTGGGGACCTCCTCGATGGTGGAGGACTGGGAGTGAAGCAGGGCGATGAGGGCCACGAAGGGAGCACCAGTCATTGGTGCTCACTCTAGTTGGCGCGGCGCGGGCTGGACAGACGAATACCCGGGACGGCCCGCGAGCGGGCTTTCCCGAGTATCCGCCCTCGCGTGGGGCGCGATGACTAGTTCGTGGGATCCGGCGTGGCGTCCGTCTCCACCTTGGAGCTGTCCGTGCTCGGGGCGTCCGCGTCGCTGTCGAGGGCGCGGGACCCGGTGTCGTCGCTCACGTCGCTCACGTCGCTCTTGCCCTCGGTGCTGGTGGAGCCGGAGCCGCCGGTGCCGCCCAGGTTGCCCTCGGTGCCCAGGTTTCCCTTCTCATTGGGGTCGCGGTTCTGGTTCACCGCGCCGGAGGGGGACTGGGTGTCGCCCAGCTCGGTGGGCGTGTTCTGCTGGACGTCCCACTTCTCTCCGTCCCCGGTCTTCACGGCCTCGTCGGGCGCGCCGGAGCCGCCGGTGGCCTCGCCCTCGTAGACGGTGGGCGCGTTCATGCGGTCGCGCTTCTCCAGGTCGCTGACGTTGCCGGTCTCACCGGGCAGCTCCTGGTTGGAGGAGTCCGAGGACGAGGAGTCGATGCTCTCGCTGGTGTCCAGGGACTCGCCCGCGCTGCCGGAGCCGCCGATGGCGCCTGCCTCCGGTGACGAGGCCTCGCGGGTGTTGGCGTTGTGGCTGGCGCAACCGTACAGCGACAGGGCGGCGATCGCCGCGAACAGAGGGAGCTTCATGGGAAATCTCCGTGTGTGTCGGGTGGGTTCAAGTCGGCTGCCAGAAACTGGGTTGCCCTTCCGACAGAGACAAGGACACACACGGTCCTCTGCTACCCGACCCTTACCTGGGCGGCCGGGCGAGCGGGCGCTCAGGTGCCGGGCCGTAGGCGCCCTCGCCAATCCCAATCACGCAGCGCGCCCGCTCTCCGGAGACACCTGCTTGACTACGACTGTAGTCAGGCGTACCTTGCCTTCTGACTACAGCTGTCGTCACGAAGGGCAGGGCGCATGAAGAAGCCGGTGGGAGAGCAGGAGCTGGCGGTGCTGCGGTACGTGGCCGAGCACGGGCCGGCGACGGTGGGCGAGGTGGCCGAGCGCTTCGGTGAGGCGCAGGGCCTGGCGCGCTCCACCATCCTGACGGTGATGGAGCGGCTGCGGCTGAAGGGGCACCTGACCCGGAGCAAGGTGGACGGGGTGTTCCAGTACGCCTCGCCGGTGGCGACGCAAGAGCTGCTGCGCGACGTCGTAGGGAACTTCGTGCAGCGCACGCTCTCCGGGTCCCTGTCGCCGTTCGTGACCTACCTGTCGGAGACGGAGGACGTGTCCGACGAAGAGCTGAAGCAGCTCCAGGACGTCGTGGCGCGCCTGCGCCAGAAGCGGAAGGAGTGAGCCCCGTGACGCCTTTCATGACCTCGCCGTGGTGGTCGTCGTGGTCGGAGTCGGTGTGGCGCGCCTCGTGGCAGGGGGCGCTGTGCGCGCTGGCCGTCTGGGTGCTGGCCCGGACGGTGCCGCGCCTGCCCGCGGCCCTGCGCGCCGGCCTGTGGTGGCTGGTGGCGCTCAAGTTCGTGCTCACGCTGGGCTGGCCCAAGCCCATGCCCCTGGCGCTGCTGCCCGTGGAGTCCACGGCCGCGCAATCCCAGACGGTCCGCGTGGAAGGCGCTCAATCCCAGACACATGGCCAGACGGTCATGGTGCTCACGGCGCCTGATGCGACCGTGAGCATGCGGGTGCCGACGCAGGGGCGGACACCGGCTCATGCGGAGGAGCTCTCGACCGGGGCGCGGGTCACTGCGTTCTTCAAGGGCGCGGTGGCGTCGCTCCGCGCGCATCCGTGGACGGTGGGCGGGGTGTGGGCGCTGCTCGTCCTGTGGGGCGCGGGCGTGGCGTGGAAGGTGCGGGGCCACGTGCTGGCGTGGCGCCAGGTGCGGGGCATGCGGGAGCGCGCGCGGCCCTTGCGTCACCCGGTGCTGGAGGAGGAGGCGGAGTTCCTCGCGAATGAGGCGGGCCTGCGCCGTCCGCCCACGCTGCTCGTGTCGGACGAGGTGGTGAGCCCGCTGGCCGCGGGGCTGGTGTCGCCGGTCATCGTGTTGCCCGCGAAGGCGCTGCGCGATTTGCCGGAGGACTCGCTGCGCATGGCGCTCGCACATGAAATCGCGCACCTGCGGCGCGGGGACCTGTGGCTGGGCTGGGTGCCGGCGCTGGCGGAGACGGTCCTCTTCTTCCACCCGCTCGCGCGCCAGGCGGCCCGTGAGTACGCGCTCGCCCGGGAAGAGGCGTGCGACGCGGAGGCGCTGCGCCTCACCGGCGCGGAGCCCGCGGACTACGGCGAGCTGCTCATCGCCTTTGGCATCACCCGGCCCCCGGGCAGCGCAGCGGCGCTCGGGGCGTCGGCCCACCTTCACGCGCTGCACAGGAGGCTCCGCATGCTGGAACATGTCGACGTCGTCCCCACGCAACCCCGCCGGTGGCTGAAGGGCGCGCTGTTCGCCCTCGGCGCCGTGGTCCTGATGCCCTTCCAGGTCGTCGCCAAGGCGCCCGCGGAGAGCACCGCTCCCGCCGCGAAGGACGCGGCCCCCGCCCCCGTCAAGGTGGGCACCGTCCGGCACCTGCCGGAAGACGCCGCGCCGGCCTCCACCGCGAAGGCGCCCGCGCCCATCCCGGACAATGACAGGCGGGCTCCGGTGCCGCCCGCGCCGCCCGCGCCGCCGATGGTTGGAAAGCCCACCCCGCCGGTGCCGCCCGTGCCTCCGATCCGGAGCGCGGTGTCCCCGGTGGCGCCCATGGCCCCCATGCTCGCGGCCGCGCCGCGTCCCCCCGCTCCGCCCGCGCCTCCCGAGCCTCCGGACATGGGCATCGAGGACGGCGACACCTTCGCGTACCTCTCCGACGGCCGCACGATGATGGCCGGCTCCACGGACGACCTGTACCTGGCGCGCACCTTCAAGCAGCAGGGCAAGGACCTGCTCTTCGTGCGCCGCGACAACAAGCCCATGCTGATCCGCGACGCGAAGACGCTGGAGCAGGTGCGCAAGCTGTTCGAGGACGACCTCAAGCTGGGGGACGCGCAGGGAGCGCTCGGAGAGAAGCAGGCCGCGCTGGGCGCGCAGCAGGCCGCGCTGGGGCAGAAGCAGGCGGAGCTCGCCTACCCCATGTCGCAGATCGCCGCGAAGCACGCCGCCATCGCGTCGAAGCGCGCGGAGATCGCCATGGAGCGCGCCCGCCTCCACAGCCAGGAGGACAGCCCGGAGCGCGACCGCCAGGAGGCGGAGCTCGACAAGCGCGACGCGTCCTTCGACAAGGAGCTGGAGGGCCTGGACACGCAGCAGGAGGAGCTCAGCCAGAAGATGGAGGCCCTGGGCGAGCAGCAGGGGAAGCTCGGCGAGCAGCAGGGGAAGCTCGGCGAGGAGCAGGGGAAGCTGGGCCTGCAGCAGGCGGCGCGCAGCCGCGAGAACATGAAGAAGGTGATGGCCGTCATCGACGAGGCCATCCGCAAGGGCCTGGCCGAGCCCCTGCCCACCTGAGGACGGAGGGCGCGGCCCCTCGGTGACGGCGCACGCGGGGGTTCCCTCTACCGGGACCCGGTGTGAAGCCTGTCTCGGAGGTCGCCATGTCCGCCGCCGTCCCGCAGCACACGTCACGCACCACCATCGACATCCTGGTGCGCCGGGTCCGTGAGGGCTCGAGCGCGTGGGCGAAGCTCGCCCTGACGGAGCGCATCCGGCTCCTGGAGGACCTGCGCCACGCGTACGTCGCCATCGCGGAGCCGAGCGTGCGCGCGGCCTGCGAGGCGAAGGGAATCGACCCCGGCGGGCCACTCGCGGGTGAGGAGTGGCTCGGCGGGCCCATGGTGGTGGTGCGCAACCTGCGCCTGCTCTCGGAGGCGCTGAAGGACGTCCGGGCGCACGGCGCGCCCGTCATCCCCGCGAAGCACCTGCGCACGCTGGAGGACGGGCGGCTCGCCGCGCGGCTGTTCCCCCGGGACAGGTTGGAGGGGATGCTCCTGCCCGGCACCACGGGCGAGGTCTACTTCCAGCCCGGCGTCACCGCGGCCAACCTGCGCGAACACCAGGCGTCCTTCTACCGCAAGCCCCACAAGGGCCGGGTCTGCGCGGTGCTGGGCGGCGGCAACGTCAACTCCATCCCGCCCATGGACTGCCTCTACAAGCTCTTCGTCGAGGGCACCGCCTGCGTGCTCAAGATGAACCCCGTCAACGCGTACCTGGGCCCGTTCCTGGAGCAGGCCTTCGCGCCGCTCATCGCGCGCGACGCGCTGGCCATCGTGTATGGCGGCGCGGAGGAGGGCGCGCAGCTGGTCCACCACGACGCGGTGGACGAGGTGCACATCACCGGCAGCGACAAGACCCACGACGCGCTCGTGTGGGGCCCGCCCGGCCCGGAGTCCGACGAGCGCCGCCGGAAGAACGAACCGCTGCTCGCGAAGCACGTCTCCAGCGAGCTGGGCAACATCTCCCCCGTGGTGGTGGTGCCGGGGCCGTACTCGGACGGCGAGCTGCGCTTCCAGGCGGACGACATCGCCGGCATGGTCGCCAACAACGCGTCCTTCAACTGCAACGCGGCGAAGCTGCTGGTGCAGCCAAAGGATTGGATCCAGCGCGGCGCGCTGATGGACCGCATCCAGGCGAGCCTGGGCCACGCGCCCGTGCGCCGCGCGTACTACCCGGGCGCCCAGGAGCGCTGGCACCAGTTCACGGACGCGCGCCCCAACCTGCGGCTGGTGGGCAACCCCGGCGAGGGCGACCTGGCCTACGCGCTGATTCCGGACGTGGATCCATCGAAGACGGACGACCGTGTCTTCCACAACGAGCCCTGGTGCACGGTGCTGTCGGAGACGGGGCTGCCGGGCTCCGACGAACCCGTGGCCTTCCTGGAGGCCGCGGTGGCGTTCCTCAACGAGAAGGTGTGGGGCACGCTGAACGTGACGCTCATCGTCCATCCGAAGACGATGCGGGACCCGAGGGTGCGCGCGGCGGTGGAGAAGGCGGTGCGGGAGCTGCGCTACGGCACGGTGGCCCTCAACACCTGGCCCGCGGCGGCGTACGCGCTGGGCAGCATGCCCTGGGGTGGCCATCCGTCCGCGTCGCCCCGGGACATCCAGAGCGGGCAGGGCTGGGTGCACAACACGTTCATGCTGGAGTCCATCGAGAAGGCGGTGCTGCGCGCTCCGCTCACGTCCCTGCTCTCGCCCCCGTGGGTGCCGGGGCACAAGGGCGTGGCGGCGCTGGGCCGCCGGTTGGTGGAATTCGAGCAGTCCCCGTCCTGGTGGAAGGTCCCGGGTGTCGCCCTGGCCGCGCTGCGCCGGTAGGGGCAGGCGGGGAGGCGGGGAATCTGGAGGCTCGTGGTAGGTAGGGGGGACCATGGCATCCAGGTACGCGCAAGAGGGTGGGCAGTCGCTCCAGCAGGGGCAGCCCGCGGAGGCGGTGAAGAGCTTCCAGAAGGGCCTCTCCATCGACCCGAAGGACGTGGACTGTCTGATGGGCCTGGTGCGCGCCCACCTGAGCACCGGCGCCGCGAAGGAGGCCGAAGGGGCCGTGACGCGCCTGTTGCAGGTGCAGCCGGACAACACGGAGGCGCAGGCGCACCTGGCCATGCTCAAGGCGCAGGCCGGGGACCCCGTGGCGCTGGTGACGCTCAAGGCGCTGGCCGCCGCGCCCACCGCCGGCTACTTCGAGCGCTTCAACCTGGGCACGCTCCTGGCGGACCGCGGCGACCTGGAGGGGGCGAAGGCCGCCTTCGAGGCCGCGCAGGTGGTGGCGCCCCACAGCGTCTATCCGCACTTCGAGCTGGGGCGCATCGCGGTGCAGCGCAAGGACACGGCGGCGGCGGTGACGCACTTCCAGCAGGCCGCCTCGCTGGCGCCCCAGGAAGCCCTGCCGCACCTGATGCTGTCGCGCGCGCACGCGGAGAGCGGCGCCATCGGGGCGGCCATCGCGGCGGCCACGCGGGCCCTGGAGCACGCGCAGGGCCGCACGCGCGTGGCGGTGTTGCAGGACCTCTTCCGCCTCTACCTCCAGGCCAACGGCCAGGACGCGGCCCGCCGCACCATCCTGGAGCTGCGCGAGCTGGACCCCGCGCAGGTCCGCTACGTCCACCTGCACGGCATGGCCTGCATGCTGGCCGGGGAGCTGGCGGAGGCGAAGGCCCTCTTCGCGGAGGCCCTCGAGCGCGCTCCGAATCAGTGGGACATCCGCCACTCGCTGGCGCAGGCGCACGAGGCGCTGGGCGAGCGCGCCGAGGCCCGCAAGCTCCTGGAGGAGACCGTGGCGGCGGCGCCCCACGAGCCCGGCCCCACCAACGACCTGGTGCGCCTCCTGATGGGCGACCAGGACCACGCGCGGGCCCGCGTGCTGCTGGAGCGGGTGCTGGAGGCGAACCCCCAGGACGCGCTCACGCACCTGAACCTGGCGCGCGCCACCCAGCCGTTCGACCGGGCGGAAGCCACCCGGCACGCCAGGCAGGCGCAGTCGCTGGGCGCCGCGGACGACATCGTGAAGGACCAGGCGGCGCGGCTCCTGACGGAGCTGAGCGGCTGACGCACCCCGTCTTCCCCTGCCCCGGGCCCGTGCCTACCTTCAGGCGCGGTCCGAGAGCGGGCAGGGGGGACGTATGCGCAAGGCGGAGCAGGCACTCATCGAGCAGCTCGAAGCGCGCTTCCGGGAAGTGACGCGGCTGCTCTACACCACGTCCATCCCCGCGTCGGTGCTGGACGCGGAGCTGATGCCGATGATGGCCGAGGACGTCACCTTCACGGACCCCTGGCAGAAGGGGGGCGGCAAGGAGACGTACCGCAAGGGCGCGGCGGGCTTCCACTGCATGTTCCGCTTCGACTTCGACATCTTCCAGCTCAACGTCCAGCTGGAGCCGGATGGGAAGAGCGGGCGGGCCATCGTGGACGGGGTGATGAACCTCAAGCAGTTCGCGTGGCTCTACACGTACCCGCTGCGCACGCTGCTCGTGTACGACTTCACGCTCCAGCGCGGCGAGGACGGCGGTGAGGTGCTGCCGCTCATCCACGCGCACGAGGAGATGTGGAGCTTCGGCGACATGATCGCCAACGTGCCCGGCGTGGGCGCGCTCTACGACCGCTTCCGCAGCGCCTTCAGCGTGGGCTTCCTGGCGGCGTCCGCGCTGTGCGGGCGCCTCAAGCAATCCACCTGAGAGGCCGGGCGGCAGGGCACGGGCGTCATGCCCTGACATGTCTGTCAGGGATTGCGAGGGGCTACTCGGAGTGCGGCCGTCTGTCGGCCAGTGGGCACGGGTGTTGCTCTGGGGCGCGGGGTCCACTGTCCCCGGAGGTCCCGCGTGCGTCGCTGGCTGTTGCTGTTGCCCCTCCTCGCTGGCTGTGAGCCCGGTCTGGAGGCGGCTGGCGTATTGGATGCCACGGCGACGCGGCTGGAAGACGACCGTGTCTCCGTCGAAGTCACGCTGGCCTGCGGCCTCGTCTACGGCATGGCGCGGTCGCAAGGCTGTGACGCGGATGGCGAGCGCGTCTGCGTCTCCGCGACGTGGTACGCGGCCGACGACACGGTCTTCGCCCATCCGCTGCACCGGGCGGAGTCGTGCCAGACGGTCCCCGACATCATCGGCACCCAGGTGACGGTCACCACGCCGGACGCCGTGGACCGGGACCCCGGGCTGCGCATCCTGGTCAGCGCGGATCCCCGCGTGGCGAACGTCATCATCCCCAACCCCTGAGACCTCCCATGCATCCGACCTTCACCCTCGTGGCCCTCGCGGGCCTGCTGACGGCCTGCGGGCCTCGTTGGGACGCCGTGGGCGTTCGCGCCGCCTCCGCCACCCGTGACGCGGATGACCACGTCACCGTGACCGCCGTCTTGACCTGCGTGCCCGCGAACGGCTCGGAGCCTGACGGCTGTGACAAGGATGGGGAGTCCCTGTGCATCGGGCTCATCGGGTACCCGACCCCGGAGGTCCTGCCGGAGGATCGCTCCTCCTTGGGCGTCTGGCGCGTCTCCGAGTGTCTGCAACCCAAGCACTGGGAGGGGGCGACCGTGGTGTTGCGCTCACCGGAGCCCGTTCCACGCGACGTGCCCTGGACCCTGGAGCTGGGACGGACCCTCATCAATGGAGAGGGCCCGCGCGTCTTCATGGAGAGCCCCTGACGTGCGCACGTCTTGCTATGAAGGGCGGGTCTTTTCTGGGGGGACAGTGATGCGGCGTACCGTGAGTGGAGTGTTGTTGGCGCTGGCCGCCATGGCCATGGGCTGCGGCGAGGACCTGCAAGCACCCGACGTGTCCAGTGTCCGGGCCACGCGGCTGGACGATGGCCGGGTGTCTCTCGATGTCTTCGTCACGTGCTTCGCGCTCAAGGGGCAGCAGCCAGCGGACGAAGACTGCGGATTGCCGGAAGACGAGCCCCTCTGCGTCGATGCGGGGTGGTACCTGGTGACTGACGCTGCCTTCAGTACGCCCCTGTTCTCACAGCGGACGTGCGAGCCGGTCGGCACCGTCATCCGCAGGAAGATGACCGTCGTCTCGCCGGGCGTCGTCCCCGCCGAACACGACTGGCGCATCCTGGTCCAGGTGGATCCGCGCAGCACCCGCATCATCATCGCCAGCCCCTGAGCCTCCCCATGTCCCTGCGAATCCCCTGGATGTTGATGTGCTGTGGCCTGCTGGCCGCGTGTGGCTTTGGCCCGGACCTGGTGGGCGTCCGCACCGCCACCGCTGTCCGCGACGCGGATGACCGCGTCACGGTGACAGCCGTCCTCACATGCGTGCCGTGGGACGGTTCCCCGGCGGGAGTGGACTGCGACGCGGACGGCAAGGAGCACTGCGTGGTGGCCACCTGGACCGACTCGTACGGTCGGAGCTCCCCCCAGATCATCACGTCGGGCGTCCAGTGCGTGATTCCGCAGCGGGTCGAGGGCGCGACGGTGGTCATCCGTTCGTCGGCCCCCGTGCCGCGCGAGTCGGGCCTCACCATCAGGCTCGGCGACACGCCGAGGGTGGTCATCGACAGCCCGTGACAGGCCGCTTCAGGCGGGGATGAGCTTCTCCGCCTGAAGGGTGTCTGTCTGTTCAGCGCCCGAACAGCCCGCGCCGCTTCGTCTGCTGCGCCTGCCCGCCCAGGCGTGACAGCCGCTGGCCCAGGATGCGGCTCATCTCCAGCGCGACGGCGGGGTTGGCCATCATCACGCCGCGGAAGTCCTCGCGGCCCACGGCGGCCAGCTCGCACGGCGTGGCGGTGACGGCGGTGGCGTTGCGGGGCTCGCCCGTGAGCAGGGCCAGCTCTCCGAAGAAGCCCCCCTGCTTCACCGTGGCCACCGTCTGCCGCGAGCCGTCCTTCATCGCCACCTCGCCGGAGATGACGACGTAGAACGTCTCGCCCGCGTCGCCCTGGCGGAACAGCTCCGTGCCCGCGGGCGTCTGGAGCAGCTCCGCGCCGCGCGCCACCGCCTCCAGCTCGTCGTCACTCAGGGGCGCCAGGAAGTCCAGCTTGCGCAACGTCGTCGCCAGCGACGACGCCACGCCCGCGCCCAGCGGCGGCTCCGACGTGAGGAACTCCACCGCCTGCGCCACCTGCGTGCGGCGCGCCACGAGGATGACGTTGTGCCCGGCCTTCAGCACCGTGTTGCCCTCCGGCAGCGCGGTGTGGCCCTGCGGATCCACCAGCGCGATGAAGATGCACTCGCGAGGAAAGCCCTCCATGCCGCGCACCTGCGCCACCGTCTGCCCCGCCACCCGCGCACGCACGGGAATGGCCAGCTCGAAGAGGAGCGCGTCGCCGCTGCTGAGCGGCAGCGACCCGGACACCTGCGGGAAGTCGATGGCGGTGGTCATCTTCGCCACCACCACGTCCGCCTCCGCCACCAGCTCCTTCACGCCCGCCAGCCGGTACGCGTCGCGGTAGTTCGTGTCCAGCATCCGCACCATCAGGCGCGCGCTGGACGTGGAGCGCACCAGCATGGCGAACGCCAGGTTCGCCGGGTCGTGCGCCAGCACCGCCGCCGCCACGTCCGCCGTCCCGATGCCCGCCGCCTCCAGCACGCGCGGGTTGGTGGCGTCCCCGCACACCGTCACCACGCCCACCTCTTCGAAGAGGCGCGCGCAGATGCTCGCGTCGCGTTCGATGACCGTCACCGTGTGCTGCTCCGACACGAGCCGCGCCGCCAGCGCGCCGCCCACCCGTCCTCCCCCCGCGATGACGATCTTCATGACGCCTTCTGCTCCTTGCCTTCCGAGGTCGCGTGCCCGCCGTGCAGCACCTTCTCCAGGTCCAACATCCGCGCATCCAGATGCGCCAGCATCTCCTCCGCCGTCGCCTCCGGAATCAGCCCGTTGCGCCGCGCGCCCTGCAACGCCGTGCGCTCCGCGTCGATGAGCCGCCGCCGCGTGCTCAAGAGGTCCTTCGCCCCTTCGGCCAGGTGCTGCTCGCTGATGCGCCGCAGCTCCCGCTCCGCCCGGGCGATGTTCACCTGGTACTCGCTGCGCAGGTGCTCATAGGCCGCGCGCGGCAGCAGGCCCTGCGAATGCAACGCCTCCAGCTCCACGTGCGCCGCGCGGCTGGCGATGAGCTTCCCGCGCTGCTCCGCCATCTCCAGCGCCACCGCGTCCTGCTGGAACAGCCCCAGCCACTTGAGCGCGCCCGTGAGCATCAGCCCCTGGCCCACCATGGACACCAGCGTGACGCCGAACGCGATGGAGACAATCTGCTCGCGCGCGGGCGTGGTCTCCGGAAGACCCAGCGCCAGACCGATGGACAGCGCGCCCTTGATGTTGCCCAGCAGGAACACGTGCTGCCAGCGCAGCGGGATGGTCTCCGCGGGCTTGAACAGACGCAGGAGCAGGAAGGGCAGGTAGATGGCCACCGCGCGCCCCAGCACCACCGCCACCACCGCGATGCCCACGCCCGGCAGGTGCCCCTGGAGCGCCTCTGGCCGCGTGTCCAGGCCCACGGAGAGGAAGAGGAACGTGTTGACGCCGAAGGTGGCGTACTCCCAGAAGGAGTGGATGGCCACCTGGCTCTGCGGCGGCACCTCGCGCCGCAGCGTCACGCCCACCGCGAGCCCCGCCACCACCGCGGAGATGGCGCCCGACAGGTGCACCTCTTCCGCCATCACGTAGGACGCCAGCGCCACCGCCGTCGTCACCATGATCTCCGCGAGCGGATCCTCCGCGCGCCGGATGATGAAGCCGCCCAGGAGGCCCAGCGCCAGGCCCACCACCGCGCCACCCACCGACGCGAGCAGCACGTGGCCGCTCAAGGACCCCAGTGAGGGCGCCACGCCGCCCGCCACCACCGCCGCGATGGCCGTGTACGCCACCAGCGCGGTGCCGTCGTTGAAGAGGCTCTCGCCCTGGATGATGCCCGCCAGCCGCCCGGGCACCGGCGCGCGGCGGAAGGCGTAGAGGATGGACACCGTGTCCGTCACCGCGAGGATGGAGCCCAGCAGCAGCGCGGGCCCACACGCCAGGTGCAGCATCCAGTGCAGCGCGGCGCCGGTGGCGCCAATGGCGAGCACCATCCCCAGCGTGGACAGCAGGCCAATGGGGACCGCGTTCGCGCGGATGCCATTGAGGTCCGCCATGATGCCGCCCTCGAAGAGCAGCAGCGGCAGGCAGATGAGGAAGACCACCTGGGGGTTGAGCGGTGGAACCCCCGGCAGCAGGTGTGCGACCGAGATGAGCAAGCCACCAAGCACCAGCGCGACGTTGTACGGCACGCTGGCCCGCTTGGCGGCGATGGCAAGCGCGATGGCCGCCACCATCAGGCCGATTAAAATAGGTACTTCCAGCAGCACGGCGACTCCACTGGGACCAGGAAGGGGCGCGAAGCTTTCCAGATTCGCGTGGACCGTGCACGGGCACCGTCCGCTTTTCATCCCCTGCCCGCCTGCCTTCCTCCCTCTGGAAGTGCGCCCTGGCGGTACGGCGTCCGCGTGGTACAGCACCCCCCCAGATGAAATCCGGCTCGCTGGACACCCTGGTCCTCTCCGTCACGGCCCTGCGTAAAACCTATGGCGCCCACACGGCCGTGGACGGCATCTCCTTCCACGTGCGCCGCCGCGAAATCGTGGGCCTGTTGGGCCCCAACGGCGCGGGCAAGAGCACCACCATCAACATGCTCCTGGGCGTGCTCCAGCCCACCTCCGGCACCATCGCCATCGAGGGCACGGATTTGGAGACCCAGCGGGTGAAGGCGCTGTCCCGCACCAACTTCGCCGCCGTCTACTCGCCCCTGCCCGGCAACCTCACCGTGGCCCAGAACCTGCGCGTCTTCGGCCTCATCTACGGCGTGAAGGGGCTGTCCGCCCGCATCGAGACGCTGCTGGAGGAGTACGACCTGAAGCGCTTCCGCGACACCAAGTGCGGCGTGCTGTCCTCCGGCGAGCAGACGCGCGTGTCCCTGGCCAAGGCCATGCTCAACGAGCCGCGCCTGTTGCTGCTGGACGAACCCACCGCGTCGCTGGATCCGGCCACCGCGCTGGACATCCGCACCCGCATCAAGGCCTTCGCGGCCAAGGGCAACAGCAGCGTGCTGTGGACGTCCCACAACATGTACGAGGTGGAGTCCGTCTGCGACCGCGTCCTCTTCCTGGCGCGCGGCCGGGTGCTGCTGGAGGGCGACCCGAAGACGCTGCCTCGCGAGCACGGCAAGGCCACGCTGGAGGAGCTGTTCATCGCCGTGGCCCACGAGCCGCTGGCCCTGGAGAGGAGCGAAGCGCCATGAACCTGGACCACGTCGCGGGCATCGCGCTGCGCCAGTTCTATCTCTACAAGGGCAACTTCGCGCGCGTGGTGCCGCTGTTCGCCTGGGTGGCGGTGGACATGGTGCTGTGGGGCTTCATGACCCGGTACCTCAACGAGGTGACGTCCTCCGGCTACGACTTCGTGCCGGCGCTCCTGGGCGCGGTGCTGCTCTGGGACTTCTTCGCGCGCGTGATGCAGGGGCTGACGACGGGCTTCTTCGAGGACGTCTGGTCGCGCAACTTCCTCAACGTCTTCGCCACGCCGCTCACGCTGCCGGAGTACGTGGGCGGCCTGGTGTTGACGAGCATCGCGACCAGCGCCATTGGCCTCGTCGTCATGCTGCTCTTGTCCACCACGGTGTTCGGCCTGTCCTTCGCCGCCTACGGGGCGCTGTTCATCCCCTTCGTGCTGGTGCTGTTCCTCTTCGGAATCGCGCTGGGCATCCTCAGCAGCGCGATGGTGCTGAGGCTGGGCCCCGCGTCCGAGTGGTTCGTCTGGCCCATCCCCAGCCTGCTGTCCCCGTTCGTGGGCGTCTTCTACCCGCTGTCCACGCTGCCGGAGTGGATGCAGTGGGTGGCGAAGCTGCTGCCTCCGTCCTACGTCTTCGAGGGCGTGCGCACGCTGGTGGCCGGCGGCGAGTTCTCCGGCGCCACGCTCGGCTGGGGCTTCGCGCTGGCGCTGCTGGACATCGTGCTGGCGGGCTGGGTGTTCCAGCGCGTCTACCGCTACGCGGTGCGCACGGGCCTCTTGGCCCGCTACAGCGCGGAGAGCGTGAGCTAACGCCGGACGCGCAGGAGCAGGTCCTTCTTCGGGCCGCACTCGCCCCGGCCGTCGCAGTTGCTGGTGGTGACGTACAGGTGGCCGTCCGGGCCCATCAGCACGTCGCGCAGGCGGCCCCAGGTGTTTCGCAGGTACACCTCGTGCCGGGTCACGCGGTGGGGTTGCCGCGCGTCGAACTCCACCCGGTGCAGGTGCTTGGACTTGAGCGTGCCCACCAGCAGCGACCCCCTCCACTCCGGAATCGCGCTGCCCGTGTAGACGGCGGCGCCACCCGGGGGCGCGGCGTCGTCGAAGGTGAGCGACGGGGTGATGCGCCCGCGCTGCGTCTCGCACGAATAGATGCCGGGCCAGCCCAGGTTGTCGCCCGCCTTCACCACGTTCACCTCGTCGTGGCCAAAGCGCATCGTCTCGCCGCTGGGGCCATGGTCGGTGAGGTACAGCGTGGTGGCGTCCTTCCAGTCAAAGCCCTGCGTGTTGCGCACGCCCAGCAGGAACGCGGGCGAATCCGGAAAGGGATTGTCCTGGGGCACCGCCCCGTCCGGCGTCAGGCGCAGCAGCTTGCCCGCGGGGCTCTTCACGTCCTGGGACAGGTCCGGGTCGCGCGAGTCGCCCGTGCCCACGTACAGCATGCCGTCCGGCCCGAAGCGCAGCCGCCCGCCGTCGTGATACTTCGCGGACGGGATGCCGCCGAAGATGACGCGCTCGAAGGTCGCGCTCGCGCCGTCCGGTGACAGCGTCCAGCGCTCCACCCGGTTCTGCGCCTCCCCGTCCGCCTGGGTGGTGACGTACAGGTAGAACCGCCGGTTCGTCGCGAAGTCCGGGTGCGCGGCGATGCCCAGCAGGCCGCCCTCTCCGTTCGCCGTCAGGGGCAGCGTGGCCACGGCCCCGGGCTGCAGCTGGCCTCCGCGGAGCAGCCGCACGCGGCCCGGTCGCTCGGTGATGAGCGCGTCGCCGTCCTGGCCCGGCAGGAAGGCCACGCCCCAGGGGACCTCCAGCCCTTCCGCCACCACGTCCACGGTGACGGGCACGCTGCCGTCCTGGCCCCAGCCGTCCTCCACCAGGATGCAGTCCTCGGCGGAGGCCGTCCCCTGCGCCTGGCTCTTGCGGCAGGCGGAGGCGGAGGCGGTGAGCACCACGAGGGCGGACAGGAGCAGGCGTCGGGAGCGCATGGGGACAATCTAGCGTTGGTGAACGCGGCCTACCGACCTGGAAGGGGGGCAGCCGAGCGCGCTCGGGACTGGAAGACGGTGCCGGGTGGCGTTGTCGCGGCCCCTGTCGTGGGCACCTTGCTCGGGCGGGTTCAACGACACCAATGCCCAGCGGGAGGCAGTTCCATGGCGCGCATCGCATTCATCGTGGCGAACGACTTCGAGGACTCCGAGTTCCAGGTCCCCTACGACAAGCTCAAGCAGGCGGGCCACGAGCCCGTCGTCATCGGCGTGGAGGCCGGCAAGACGCTCAAGGGGAAGAAGGGCGCGGAGCTCCGCACGGAGAAGGCGGTGAAGGAGGTCAAGGCCGCGGACTTCGCCGCGCTGGTGATTCCCGGCGGCTACTCGCCGGACCACCTGCGCATGGACATTGGCATGGTCGGCTTCGTGCGCGACTTCTTCAAGGCGGACAAGCCCATCGCCGCCGTGTGCCACGCGCCGTGGATGCTGGTGGAGGCGGACATCGCGGACGAGCGCACCGTCACCTCGTTCCCCTCCATCAAGACGGACCTCATCAACGCCGGCGCGCGCTGGGTGGACCGCCAGGTGGTGGAGGACGGCAATCTCATCACGTCCCGCAAGCCAGACGACCTGGACGCCTTCTGCGCCGCCGTGCTGCGCCAGCTGAAGGACGGCATCGCCCCACGTCTGGAGTCGCCGCTGGCCCCGGAAGCCGCCGCGGACCGCGCACCCCCAGTGCACTGAGCCACCCATAAGGCGAAGCATGGTCCAACAGGACCCAGGCCCCCAGGGTGCTCCATGCGCTCTGGGGGCTTCTGCGTGCCGCGCGACGGAACGGAGTTCCCCCGCGGAAGCCGCCTGCCTGCCCCCGTTTCCAGAGGGAAGGTGTTGAGGGGACAACCCCCCATGCCCGCGACGCATTGCGCTGTCGGACGCATGCGTCAGGTTTTCGCTGTTCTGGAATTGTTCCGTTGTCTTTGGTTCTTCGCTACAAGACACTCGGACGTTTGTACGGGGTTTCACCAACCCCAGGGGAGTCATCAAATCCCCGAATTTTACAGTTGGGTTGCCATTGTGCAGTTTCATTGCTTATTGTTGCGACCGCCCCGCCCCCTCGACGAACTGCGCCATCACTGGCGGTCACTGTGGACTCCCGCATGAACCCGGCTCCTCGAAACGTGGTGTCCCCGCCCCGTCAGGTCGTCCGGGCGGTGTTGAACGAAGCGCTGGAGAGCAAGCTGGGCGGGGAGGTGGTGGTGAAGTCCACCACGGTCTCCGGCCGCATCTTCGTGGTGGAGCGCAAGGTGGCGTGGACGGTGCTCACGGGCCCGGGCGCGCGCAGCTTCTCCACGGCGCTCATCGACGCGAAGCTGGTCAGCCGCGAGGACGTCGAGCAGGTGATGGCGGAGTGCCGCAAGAGCGGCGGCAACTTCTGCGAGACGCTGGTGGCGTGGGGGCTGGTGCCGCGCGACACGCTGCGCGACCTGCTGTGCCACCACGTGACCGCGCAGCTGGAGACGCTCTTCGGGCTGACGGAGGCGCAGGCGCTCTTCGTGCCGCAGCCGCGCTCCTACGCCAGCCAGCTGACGTTCGACCTGGCGGAGCTCATGGCCAACACCCCGCAGCCTGCTGTTCCGCAGTCGCAGTCCCCCTCGGGTCCCCCCGTCCTACTGGAAGGTGAAGCCATGGCGAACGTGAAGCAGGCGCTGGAAGAGGCGATGAAGATTGAAGGGGCGTTCGCGGTCTGTCTCGCGGATGCCAACAGCGGGATGACCCTGGGAAGTGTCGGTGGGAACGCGACCTTCAACGTCGAGGCGGCGGCCGCGGGCAACACGGAGGTGATGCGCGCCAAGCTGAAGACGATGAAGGCCCTGGGCATCAAGGACCGCATCGAGGACATGCTCATCACCCTGGGCGAGCAGTACCACATCATCCGTCCGCTCGCGGCCCGCGAAGGCCTGTTCCTCTACATCGCGCTGCACCGCGCGAACGCGAACCTGGCGATGGCGCGCTTCCGCATGGCGGATGTGGAGAAGAGCATCCAGCTCTGAGGCTTCACCTGAGTGCCACCCCCACGCCGCCCGTTTCCCTCCTGGAGGGAAGCGGGCGGAGGCGTTTGGAGGGGTCAGTGCTCTCCCGCGCGCTGCTCACCGGCTTCCACGCGCAGGTGCAGGCGGTTGCCGCGCGGAGGCAGCGGGCAGGTGGCGAAGCGCGAGAAGGCGCACGGCGGATTGTAGGCGCGGTTGAAGTCCAGCACGACGCGCCCGTCCTTGTCCGGCAGCGGCGCTTCGAGGAAGCGGCCGGCGCCGTAGGTCGTGTCGCGGTTCGACTCGTCGCCGAAGACGATGAACAGCTCTCCGTCTCCCTCCTCCCCCACGGGCGTCAGGCGGTACTCCTTGCCCGCCACCGTGAAGACGAGCGTGCCGGCGGCCTTCATCTCCTCCGCGTACCCCAGCACCGTGGGCACGCTGAGCATGCGCGGCTTGTCGTCCGGCACCAGCCGCGCCTCCACCTTCCAGTCCGCGCTGGCCGGATACATGGGGATGCCGGGGAACTGCTTGCGCGCCGCCGCCTCCGAGTCCTTCACCCGCACGCCCAGCCGGTCCTTGCGGAGGATGATCTGGAAGCTCACCGCGCCCAGCCGCACCACGTCCGGCGCGCCCTTCTCGTCTGTCTTCAGCGCGCCGCCCGTGAAGGGTTTGCCCTCCAGCGTGAAGGCCACCCCCGGCGCGGGCTGGAAGCTCACGCTGTTGCCCTTGCGCACGAAGGTCCCCGCGCTGGCCGGCGCCGGTGAGGGCAGCGGCACCGCGCTGTCGGGCGCGGAGCCGGCCGTCTGCTCGCCCTCCTTCAACCAGGTGAGCCCCACCAGCGTCAGCCAGCCGTCCGGCGACTGCAGGCGTTGCAGCCGTTCGGCGTGCCACGCCTGCGTGGCGGCGGCGACGTCCTCCGCGGGGGCCTTCTTCTCCGCCTGCGCGGCGGGCTTCGGAAGCGGCTTCGCGGGAGGCGAGGCCTGTAATGCCAGGGACAGGACCAGGGCGAGGGTGCTCATGGGGAGGGACCTTGGAGGGCGGAAGGGCAGGGCAGGGGCGGTGGGGCCAATGTCTAACAGGTGCCCGTCCCGGTTGCGCGCGGTCCTCCCGCCGTGCAAAGGCTTGAGAAACCTTCCATGAACCTGGACCTCCACCCCGCGCCCCCGGCCAGTGCCCTGCGCAAGCTCGCGCTGGGGACATGGCGCGCGCCCCGAGACCCCACCGCCTACGCGGCGCTGGAGGTCCGCATGGAGCCGGCGCTCGCGTTCATGGCCACGCACCGCACGCTCACCGGCCGGCGCCTGACGGTGACGCACCTGGTGGCGAAGGCCGCGGCGGACGCGCTGCGCCGCCATCCGGAGGCCAACGTCGTGCTGCGCGGCCAGCGCCCGTGGCTGCGCGAGGACGTGGGCGTCTGCGTGCTGGTGGTGCAGCCGGCGAGCGGCGCGTCGCGCGTGGACCTGACCACCGCCACCGTGCACCGCGCGGACCAGAAGTCGCTGGAGGCGCTGGCGGACGCCATGGAGGCGCGGGTGTCGCGGGTCCGCGCGCGCGAGGACGTGGAGATTGAGCGGGGCAAGCGCCGCTCGTCGCTGCTGCCCGGCTGGATGATGGGCCCCGCGCTGCGGCTGTTGTCCTTCGTCTGGTACGGCCTGAACGTGAACCTGCGCCGGGTGGGCATGCCGTTCGACCCGTTCGGCTCCGTGGCGGTGACGAACCTGGGCTCGCTGGGGCTGGAGCGGGGCTTCGTCGCGATGGTGCCCTACACCCGCGTGCCGCTCCTGCTGGCGCCCGGGCTCGTGCGGGACGCGCCCGTGGTGCAGGACGGGGCGCTGGTGCCCGGCAAGGTCATGACGCTCACCTGCACCTGGGACGCGCGCCTCATCGACGTGGACCTGGCCGCGCGGGTGCTCCGGCACATCGGCGGCGCGCTGGAGGATCCCCGGGGGTGGGATGCACCGGGGACCGAAGCGCGCTAAAATGGGACCGTCATCCGGAGGTCGGCACCATGTCCGTGGATCCCTTTCGTCGCGTCGGTGGTTCCCGTCCCGTGGGACGGGTGCTGGGCGGCCAGGACCGCTTCGAGAAGGAAGCCCTGGAAGGCCCCCCTGAAGGCCCCCTGGCCATGGACCGCCGCCAGCGCATGGCCGGCGGCCCGTTGCCGGTGAATGGAGAGAGCCCCTTCGCCGCGAAGCTGCGCAAGCTGGGCGCGTCGAACCCGGACGGCAAGGAGGACTGAAGCGTCCGCTTCAGACCTGTCCGGCGCCGCCGTCCACGAAGAGCTCCGCGCCGTTGACGAAGCTGCTGTCGTCCGACGCGAGGAACAGCGCCGCCTTCGCCACCTCGTCCGGCTGCCCCATGCGGCCCAGCGGGATGAGGCCGGTGAGGAACTCCTTCAGCTGCTTCTTCCCCTCCACGTCGGGCACAAGCCCGTTGAGTCCCGGCGTGTCGATGGGGCCCGGGCTGAGCGTGTTCACCCGGATGCGCCGCCCCTTCAAGTCGGACGCCCAGGTGCGCGCGAACGAGCGGATGGCCGCCTTCGTCGCCGCGTAGACGCTGAACGCCGGTGAGCCGTCCGAGCCCGCCGTGGAGCCCGTCAGGATGACGGAGCCGCCGTCCTTCAACAGCGGCAGCGCCTTCTGCACCGTGAACAGCGTGCCCTTCACGTTGACGTTGAACGTCTGGTCGAAGTGCGCCTCCGTGATGGAGCCCAGCGCCGCGAACTCGCCCAGGCCCGCGTTGGCGAACACCACGTCGATATGGCCCGCCTCCTCCTTCACCCGCGCGTAGAGCGCGTCCAGGTCCGCCATCACGGACACGTCCCCGCGCACGCCCACCGCGCCGTGGCCAATCTCCTGCACCGCCCGGTCCACCTCCGCCTGCCGGCGGCCGGTGAGGAACACCTTCGCCCCCTCCTGCGCGAAGCGCTTCGCGGACGCGAAGCCGATTCCCGTGGTCCCACCCGTGACGACCGCCACCTTCCCGTCGAGCCTGCCCATGGTCCTGCTCCTTGTCCGGTCCCCGCTCAGGCGGAGGAGTTATGGACTTGATGGTCCATATCTAAGAATGGTGGACCGAACGGTCAATAACTTTTATTTTCCGGGCATGGCTCGGCCTCGGACATTCGATGAAGCGCAGGTGCTGCGGGCGGTGCGCGACCAGTTCTGGAACAAGGGCTACGCGGCGACGTCCATGGACGACCTGATGCAGGCCACGGGGCTGGGCAAGGGCAGCCTCTACGGGGCCTTCGGCGACAAGCATCAGCTCTTCGTGAAGGTCTTCGACACCTACTGCGTGAACTCCCTGGAGTCGGTGAAGAAGACGCTGGAGGGGCCGGACGCCGGGGCGCTGGAGCGCCTGCGCCAGTACATGCTGGGAATGGCCACCGCGTCCGCGTCGCCCGCGAACCGGCGCGGGTGCCTGCTGGCGCGCGGCACGTCTGAATTGGCGGCGCAGGACGCGCACGTGGCGGACCGGGCGCTGGAGACCTTCCGGGGGCTGGAGGCCGCGTTCGTGCGCTGCCTGGAGCAGGCCCAATCGCATGGGGACCTCGCGGCCCACGCGGACCCCAAGAGGTTGGGGGCCATGCTGCTCGCGGTCTTCCGGGGCCTGGAGGCCGTGGGCAAGGCCGGCATGGACGAAGCCAGCCTGCGCGGCATGGTGGAGACGGCATTCGAACAGCTGCCCGCCCCGGTGAAGCGCCGCCGTTAGCGCCGGCCTCTTCCGGTGACCCCCGCGTTCAGGCTAGGCACAGGGCCTGACCGCGGGTGCGAGCGGTCACTCACCGGGATTGGGGGCATTGATGAGGAAGGCACATGCGGTGGCGGCGTCGATGGTGGCGCTGATGCTGGGGCAGACGGGCTGCTATCGGACGAGCATCGTCACGAACCTGCGGCCGGAGCCCAAGGTCCACCAGGACCGGCAGTGGTTCACGGCGGTGGGCCTGCTGCCCGTGTCCAGTCCCCCTGGCAGCGAGTGCAAGAACGGCATCGCGTGGGCGCAGAGCCGCGCGACCCCCAGCGACTTCCTCATCCAGGCGGGCCTGGCGGTGGCGGGCGCGTTCATCGGTTCGGCGGTGTGCGCCGGTGGCGACCGGACCGAAGAGCAGCAGGCCAACTGCGCCGCCATTGGCCTGCTGGTGCCCACGCTCCTGGTGGGGTCGCGCACCGTGGCCTACGCCTGCGCGTCGGAGCCCCAGAACGCCAACCCGCGCCATGACCTGGGCACGGGCCCGGAGACGCCGGTCCGCGCCCCGGACCATGCGAACGCGCCGGAGGAGGGCGAGGTCCCGGCACTGGAGGCCCCGACCCCGCCGCCGCTGCCGCCGCCCGGCTCCGTGCCGGACTCGAGCCCTGGGCTCTGAAACACCTCCGGACGCGGCGCGCGGTCCTTCACGCGCCGCGCCCGAAGGTGTCTGTCTATTCGCCGCGCCGCTTCGAGCGCGTCAGGGCCCAGCCCTGGTTGGACCGGGCGCGCTCCACCCGCTTGTGCGCACGCTGAGCGGCGGCGTCCGTCTGACGGTGCTGGAAGGACTGCTCGCGCTGGAGCTTCTCGAAGCTCGCGCGCCGCTCCTCGGAGAGCGTGCCGTCCTCCACCGCCGCCCTCACCGCGCACCCCGGTTCGTTCTGGTGGCCGCAGTCGCTGAAGCGGCAGCTGGTGGCCAGCGCGAGCACGTCCGCGAAGGCGTTGGCCAGTGCCTCTTCCTCATCGCCCCACAGGCCCAATTCGCGCATGCCGGGCCCGTCGATGACGAGCCCGCCGTGCTCCAGCACGAACAGCTCGCGGTGCGTGGTGGTGTGCCGGCCCTTGTCTTCCGGACCCACGGGCTGGGTGACGAGCCGCGCGGCGTCCAGCAGCCGGTTGGCGAGCGTGGACTTGCCTACGCCGGACGAGCCCAGCAGCACGCCCGTCCTGCCGGGAGGAAGCCGTGCGCGCACGTCCTCCACGCCCAGGCCCGTCCGCGCGCTCACCGCGAGCACGTCCACGCCGGGGGACAGGGCCTCCACCTCCAGGACGCGCCCGGCCGCGTCGTCCGCGAGGTCCGCCTTGCTGAGGAGCACGACGGGCGTGGCGCCGCTGTTCCAGGCCAGGGTGAGGGCGCGTTCGACGCGGCGGGGGTTGAAGTTGCCGTCCAACCCCATGACGAGGAACACCACGTCCACGTTGGCGGCGATGAGCTGACCGTCGTGTTCGCTGCCCGCCTCGCGCCGCTTCAGCAGGCTGCGGCGGGGCAGCACGGCGTGCATCAGCGCCTCGCCGTCACCGGACGCGGGCGGTTGCAGGAGGACCCAGTCGCCCACGGTGGGCAGGGCCTCCGCGCCCTGGGCCTGATGGAGGAGGCGTCCAGAGGCGCGCGCGAGGAAGGCCGCGCCGGCGGTCTGCACGGTGAGCAGTCCCCGCTGCTGGCGCACGACGCGCCCGGGGACGAGGGAGGAGGACGATGGGGAGACAGCGTTGGACAGCGCGAGGTCGAGGTCGGGACCCCAGCCGAGGATTTCGAGTGTCACTTGAGGAACTCCGGGCAGAGCGATGCCACGGACGCGCGGGAGGGGACTCCGGGGCGCCGGGTGTGAAGGAAGCGGGGCTCGCGCTGCGACGGAAGACGGTGCTGCTACGACCGGCTCAGCGGATGCGCGCCCGCGTGGCGGACAGGGCCGCGACGACAAGGGGCGGAGTCATCAGGACAGGTCTCCTCAAGGGTGCGTGGAACCACCGGCGGTCATCGCCGTTCCGTGCGGGGACGTTAGCAATTCCTGTCGTCCGCTGGCCACCCCCGTGCGTTTTCCCCCTTGAACCTCACGCGACGTGAGGTTGTACCCATGACATCCAGTCGCGCGAAGGGGCGTGGCTGGAAAGGGGTGAGGCATGCAGCACACGGAGCTGAAGGTAGGGGAGCTGGCCCGGCGCACGGGGCTGTCCATCCGCGCGCTGCACCACTACGACGAGATTGGCTTGCTCAAGCCCTCGGCGCACACGGCGTCGGGGCATCGTCTCTATACGGCGGCGGACATCGCCCGCCTGAGTCACATCCTGTCGCTCAAGCAGCTCGGGTTCTCGCTGGAGGAGATCGCCGAGACGCTGGGCCGGGCGGACTTCTCCGCCCTGCGCGTGGTGGAGCTGCGGCTCCAGCGGGCCCGGGAGCAGCTGGCGGAACAGCGTCAGCTCTGCGACCGCCTGGATTCCCTCGCACGACAGCTGCGCGCGGCGGAGCCCGTCTCCGCCGACGACTTCCTACAGACCATCGAGGCCATGACCATGTTCGAGAAGTACTACACCCCGGAGCAGTTGAAGGAGCTGGAGGCCCGTCGCCAGGCGATGGGTGAGGACGCCATCAAGCAGGTGGAGGCCGAGTGGCCCCGCCTCATCGCGAGCATGCGCGAGCAGATGGAGCAGGGCGCCGACCCCGCGTCCGAGCCGGTGCGCGTGCTGGCCACGCGCTGGCGCGAGCTCGTCCGCGCCTTCACGGGCGGCAATCCCGGCATCGAGAAGTCGCTCCAGACGATGCACCAGCAGGAGCCGCAGGTGGCCCAGCGTCAGGGCCGCGACCCGAAGCTCATGGAGTACGTGGGCCGGGCCATGGCCTGTCTGGACGCGCCGAAGTAAAGCCAGACAAAGGCGACGGCCGCCAGCGAAGGGCTGGCGGCCGTGGCTGTCAGGTCAGGGCATCAAGATTACTGGCCGCCGAGGGAGCCGCCCGTGGTGCCATTGGAGCCGCTGGTGCCGGTGCCGCCCACGCCGCCCATGGTGCCGCCGGAGCCGCTGGTGCCGGTGCCGCCGACGCCGCCCGTGCCCGTCGTGCCGCTGGTGCCGCCCGTCCCGGTGCCGCCCGGGTTGATGACGGTCGAGCCGTTGGACTCGGTGCCGGGCGCGGTGGCGCCGGTGGTGCCGGTGCCCGTGCCACCAGTGGTGCCCGTGCTGCCGGAGCCGCCAATGGTTCCGGAGCCGCCGGAGCCGGTGGTGCTGGTGCCCGCGCCGCCGTAGGTGCCGGTGCTCGTGGAGGGCGGCGTGTACGAGCCCGCGCCGGTAGAGGGCGCGGTGCTGCCAGTGCCGTAGGTGTCCGTGCTGGAGCCGGTGGTCCCGGTGCCCGTGCCGATGCCGCTGGTCCCGGTGCCGCCCGTGCCGGAGGTGCTGCCGCCGGTGGTGCCGGTGCCGGTGGTGCCCGGAGTCGGGTTCACGCCGGTGCCAGAGCCACCCGTGCCGGTGGCGGTGTTGCCCGTCTGCACGCCCGTGGAGTTGGTGGTGCCGGGCGTGACCGTGCCCGTGGAGCCGGCGCTGCCCGTCTGCCCGCTGTTGATCATCTCCGGCGAAGCGCCCGAGGAGCCGGGAGTCGTCCCGGGGCTCGACCCGTCGCCTACCTGTTGGGCGAGCGCGCTGGTGGAGAGCAGGAAGCTGAAAGCCAGTGCCGCGGTGCCAATGGAGCGTCGCATGTGTGGAATCCTTTCCCGTCGCAGGTGGCGTAAAGGTGTGTGCTTCACCGGACAGGACAACCCTCTGGACCCAGCCGGCACATGGCAGGCCGGCAGCTCGCAGATCGTTCATGGGACGAAGCACGCGGGACAGGGCTTGCACGCACGCGCGCCGGAGCCAGTGAAACAGGTGGGGATGGAGCACCCCGGGTGTCCAACACCCGCGCTTCCGCATCGCCGCGAGAGGTCTTCGCCCCGTTTCTGTGCTGTCCTCCGGTCCAGGAAGGAGCGTGCGTGGGCGGACGGGAAGGGCATCTGGTGGCGGGCCGCAAGAGCGCGCGCCTCGCGCGAAGCGTGAGCGCCCGTGCCTGGCCGCTCACGCTCGTCATCGCCGCGGGCCTGGGCCTGCTGCTCTACGTCTCCACCACCAGCCTGCCGTACCTCATCGCCTCACCCGCCGGGGACGCGCACCTGGGCGCGCTCAATGACTGCCTGGCGCGGCAGCTGGGCGGCGCCACGCGGCTGGGCTGGGCCGTGGCACCGGACGCGTCGCGCGCGGCGGTGTTCGGGCCCCGCGTCGTCGCGGTCTGCGGCGAGGATGGCTCGCACTCGCGCTTGGAGATCCCCGGCGCCACCGCGCTCACCTTCGATGGCGAGCGCCGCCTGTGGGCCGCCGCCGGAGGCCACCTGCTTCGGGAGCGGGGCGGCGCGCTCCTGCCGGTGGGCGACATCACTCCACCGGAGTGGCTGATCGGCCACGCGGGCGGGGTCCTCGCGCTGGATGCCACCGGTCAGCTCATCTCCGTGGCGACGGACGGCAAGGTGCTGGGGCAGGCGCAGGTGCCGGGTCCGGGCGGGCGGCTGTCCATTGGCCCCGGCGGCGTGCTCGCGGCGGTGGAGTGGGGCGGCGGCGTCATCGTCTACGACGCCCGCACCCTGGAGTTGGTGCGGGCGGAAGCCCCATGCACCGTGGAGTTCCTGTGGTGGCTCGACACCGCGGATCAGGTCCTGCTGGCCTGTGGCGCCCCCGCTTCCCCGGATGCACCAGGGCCGGGCTCACTCCGCTTCGACGTCCGCACGGGAGCACGTGAAGCGGTGCCCGCACGCACGCGCGCGCCTGCCCGAAGGCTCTCGGGGCGGGCGCTGTATGTGCAGGGGTGTGATGGCTTCCCGTGCACCGCCTCGCCTCCCTGAAGCTGTTATGGGGAGGTTCCGCTCCGGGCCGGTGACACGCCGACACGGGGCTTTCCGGGGATCGTGGGACTTGAGTCCGGGCATGGCGTTCAGTGCCCGACACACAGGGCCTTTCCGACCCGGCTTTACATTCGACAAACCCGCGAACTCATTGGACGTTCCTGGGATCGCGGGCCGGTTTCCCAGCACCTGTCGCAACGCTTCCGCCGATCAGGGGTTTCATTCGTGGACGACACCAAGGTTTCCAGCTCCTCCGCTCCCCGCAAGCGCGCCAACGGCCGAAAGACAGCCGCCACCGCCGCAAGCCAGGACGCTGGCCCTCCAGGCGCCCGCTCGCAGGGCAACGTCGCGGCCAACCGGCTGAGCAACGCGGAGGCTTCGCGTGCCGAGCCCGCGCCCGCCCGCCGCGCTCCCGCGCGAGGGCGCAACGGCAACAACCGCCCGGCCGCCGATGAGAGCCTGCGCCCCGGTGGCCCTCCTCCGCTCCAGCAGCTGCTGGCGGCGCTCCGGGCCGTGCAGGGCGGTGACTTCTCCGTGCGGCTGCCGTCGGGCGCGCAGGACGTGGTGATGGATGAGATCGCCCGCGCGTTCAACGCGGTGGTGACGCTCAACTCCACGCTCACCCACGAGATCGTCCGCGTGGAGCGCGTCGTCGGCCGCGAGGGCCGCATGGGCGAGCGCGTCACCCTGGGCGACGTGCGCGGCGACTGGGCCACCAGCGTCCAGTCCATCAACGCCCTCATCGGCGACCTGGTGCAGCCCACCACGGAGGTCGCCCGCGTGCTGGTGGCGGTGGCCGAAGGCGACCTCACCCAGAAGATGGCGCTGGAGATCGACGGCCAGCCCGTGAAGGGCGAGTTCCTCCGCATCGGCACCACCGTGAACGCGATGGTGGATCAGCTCAACAGCTTCGCCGCGGAAGTGACGCGCGTCGCGAAGGAGGTGGGCACCGAAGGCAAGCTGGGCGGCCAGGCCGACGTGAAGGGCGTGTCCGGCGTGTGGAAGGACCTCACGGACAACGTGAACGTCCTCGCCGGCAACCTCACCGCGCAGGTGCGAAACATCGCGGAAGTGACCACGGCGGTGGCCCGCGGCGACCTGTCCCGCAAGATCACCGTGGACGTGAAGGGCGAAGTCCTTGAGCTCAAGAGCACCATCAACACGATGGTGGATCAGCTCAACAGCTTCGCCTCCGAAGTGACGCGCGTCGCGCGCGAAGTGGGTACGGAAGGAAAGCTGGGCGGTCAGGCCGCGGTGTCCGGCGTGTCCGGCACGTGGAAGGACCTCACGGACAACGTGAACTTCATGGCGTCCAACCTCACGACGCAGGTGCGCGGCATCGTGAAGGTGGTGACGGCGGTCGCCAACGGCGACCTCACCCAGAAGCTGATGGTGCCGTCACAGGGTGAGATCGCCGCGCTGGGCGCCACGCTGAACAACATGACGGACACGCTCAACGTGTTCGCGCAGCAGGTGACCAGCGTCGCGCGCACGGTGGGCGTGGAGGGCAAGCTGGGCGCCCAGGCCCAGGTGCCCGGCGCCGCGGGGACGTGGAAGGACCTCACGGACAACGTGAACCTGATGGCGTCCAACCTCACCAGCCAGGTGCGCAACATCGCGGAGGTCTCCACCGCCGTCGCCAATGGCGACCTGTCCCGCAAGATCACCGTGGACGTGAAGGGCGAGGTGCTGGAGCTCAAGAGCACCATCAACACGATGGTGGACCAGCTCCGCGCGTTCGCCGCGGAAGTGACGCGCGTCGCGAAGGAAGTGGGTACGGACGGCAAGCTGGGCGGTCAGGCCGCGGTGCCGGGGGTCGGCGGGACGTGGAAGGACCTCACGGACAACGTGAACAGCATGGCCTCCAACCTCACCACCCAGGTGCGCAACATCGCCTTGGTGACGACGGCGGTGGCCACCGGTGACCTGTCCAAGAAGATCACCGTCGACGCGCGCGGCGAAATCCTGGAGCTGAAGAACACCATCAACACGATGGTGGACCAGCTGAACAGCTTCGCCTCGGAAGTGACCCGCGTGGCCCGCGAGGTGGGCACGCACGGCAAGCTGGGCGGTCAGGCGGAAGTGAAGGGCGTGTCCGGCACGTGGAAGGACCTCACGGACAACGTGAACTTCATGGCGTCCAACCTCACCACCCAGGTGCGAGGCATCGCCAAGGTGGTGACCGCGGTCGCGAACGGCGACCTCACCCAGCGCCTGAAGATGGAGGCCAAGGGCGAGGTGGCGGAGCTCGCGGACACCATCAACGCGATGACCCAGACGCTCTCCATCTTCGCGCAGCAGGTGACGGACGTCGCGCGCACGGTGGGCGTGGAGGGCAAGCTGGGCGCCCAGGCCGTGGTGCCGGGCGTCGCGGGCACGTGGAAGGACCTCACCAACAACGTGAACCTGTTGGCGAACAACCTCACCGATCAAGTCCGTAACATCGCGGAGGTGACGACGGCGGTCGCGAAGGGTGACCTGTCCCGCAAGATCACCGTCGACGCGAAGGGCGAGGTGTTGGAGCTCAAGAGCACCATCAACACGATGGTGGACCAGCTCCGCGCGTTCGCCGCGGAAGTGACGCGCGTCGCGAAGGAAGTGGGCACGGACGGCAAGCTGGGCGGTCAGGCCGACGTGAAGGGCGTGTCCGGCGTGTGGAAGGACCTCACGGACAACGTGAACAGCATGGCCTTCAACCTCACCACCCAGGTGCGCGGCATCGTCAAGGTGGTGACGGCGGTGGCCGACGGCGACCTGTCCCAGAAGCTGGTGATGGAGGCCAAGGGTGAGATCGCCGCGCTCGCGGACACCATCAACGCCATGACCCAGACGCTGTCCGTCTTCGCGCAGCAGGTGACGGACGTCGCGCGCACGGTGGGCGTGGAAGGCAAGCTGGGCGCCCAGGCCGAAGTGCCGGGCGTCGCGGGCACGTGGAAGGACCTCACGAACAACGTGAACCTGCTGGCCAACAACCTCACGGCCCAGGTGCGAAACATCGCGGAGGTGACCACGGCGGTCGCGAACGGCGACCTGTCCAAGAAGATCACCGTGGACGCGAAGGGCGAGGTGCTGGAGCTCAAGAGCACCATCAACACGATGGTGGACCAGCTCCGCGCGTTCGCCGCGGAGGTGACGCGCGTCGCGAAGGAAGTGGGTACGGAAGGCAAGCTGGGCGGTCAGGCGGACGTGAAGGGCGTGTCCGGCGTGTGGAAGGACCTCACGGACAACGTGAACGTCCTCGCGGGCAACCTGACGGACCAGGTGCGAAACATCGCCAAGGTGACCACTGCGGTGGCCAACGGCGACCTGTCCCAGAAGATCACCGTGAGCGTGAAGGGCGAGGTGCTGGAGCTGAAGAACACCATCAACACGATGGTGGACCAGCTCCGCGCGTTCGCTTCGGAAGTGACTCGCGTCGGTAAGGAAGTGGGTACGGAGGGCAAGCTGGGCGGCCAGGCCGCGGTGCCCGGCGTCGCGGGCGTGTGGAAGGACCTCACGGACAACGTGAACGTCCTCGCCGCGAACCTCACGGACCAGGTGCGCAACATCGCCAAGGTGACCACGGCGGTGGCCTACGGCGACCTGTCGCAGAAGATCTCCGTGGAGGCGAAGGGCGAAATCCTGGAGCTCAAGAGCACCATCAACACGATGGTGGACCAGCTCCGCGCCTTCGCTTCGGAAGTGACCCGCGTCGCGAAGGAAGTGGGTACGGACGGCAAGCTGGGTGGTCAGGCCGCGGTGCCCGGCGTCGCCGGCACGTGGAAGGACCTCACGGACAACGTGAACAGCATGGCGTCCAACCTCACCAGCCAGGTGCGAAACATCGCGCTGGTGACCACGGCGGTCGCGAACGGTGACCTGTCCAAGAAGATCACCGTGGACGCGAAGGGCGAAATCCTGGAGCTGAAGAACACCATCAACACGATGGTGGACCAGCTGAACAGCTTCGCCTCCGAAGTGACCCGCGTGGCGCGTGAAGTGGGCGCGGAAGGAAAGCTGGGCGGTCAGGCGGAGGTGAAGGGCGTGTCCGGCACGTGGAAGGACCTCACGGACAACGTGAACTTCATGGCCCGCAACCTCACCACCCAGGTGCGCGGCATCGTGAAGGTGGTGACCGCGGTCGCGAATGGCGACCTCAAGCAGAAGCTGGTGGTGGACGCGAAGGGCGAAGTGGCCGCCCTGGCGGAGACCATCAACAACATGACCGACACGCTGGGCATCTTCGCGGAGCAGGTGTCCTCCGTGGCCCGCGAGGTGGGCGTGGAAGGGAAGCTGGGCGGCCAGGCCCGCGTGCCCGGTGTGGCCGGCACGTGGAAGGACCTCACGGACAACGTGAACTTCATGGCGTCCAACCTCACCACCCAGGTGCGCGGCATCGTGCGCGTGGTGACGGCGGTGGCCAACGGCGACCTGACCCAGAAGCTCATCGTGGACGCGAAGGGTGAAGTCGCCGCGCTCGCGGACACCATCAACAACATGACCGACACGCTGGGCACCTTCGCGGAGCAGGTCTCCACGGTGGCCCGCGAGGTGGGTATCGAAGGAAAGCTGGGCGGCCAGGCCCGCGTGCCCGGCGCGCGCGGCACGTGGCGGCAGCTGACGGACAACGTGAACCAGCTGGCCGGTACGCTCACCAGCCAGCTGCGCGCCATCTCCGACGTGGCCACCGCCGTGACCAAGGGCGACCTGACCCGCAGCATCACGGTCGTCGCCGAAGGCGAGGTCGCGGCGCTGAAGGACAACATCAACCAGATGATCGTCAACCTGCGTGAGACGACGCAGAAGAACCAGGAGCAGGACTGGCTCAAGACGAACCTGGCGAAGTTCAGCGGCATGATGCAGGGCCAGAAGTCCCTGGACGCCGTCAGCCGCCTCATCATGAGCGAGCTGACCCCGCTGGTGTCCGCGCACCACGGCGCCTTCTTCCTCTCCGACCCCGAGGGCGGCGTGCCGTCCCTCAAGCTCACCAGCACCTACGCGTACCGGGAGCGCAAGCACCTGGCGAACCGCTTCCGCCTGGGCGAGGGACTGGTCGGCCAGTGCGCGCTGGAGAAGAAGACCATCCTGCTGACGCGCGTCCCGTCGGACTACATCACCATCTCCTCCGGGCTGGGTGAGGCCGCGCCGCTCAACATCATCGTCCTGCCCGTCCTCTTCGAGGGCGAGGTGAAGGCCGTCATCGAGCTGGCCTCGTTCCACCCGTTCAGCGCCATCCATCAAATCTTCCTGGATCAGCTGACGGAGAGCATTGGCGTGGTGCTCAACATGATCATGGCGAACATGCGCACGGAGACCCTGCTCTCCGAGTCGCAGCGCCTGACCCAGGAGCTCCAGAGCCAGTCGCGCGAACTGACCCAGCAGCAGGATGAGCTCAAGCGCACCAACATCGAGCTGGAGGACAAGGCGAAGGAGCTGGCGGACCAGAACACCCGCGTGGAGGAGAAGAACCGCGAGGTGGAGCTGGCGCGCGTCAGCCTGGAGGAGAAGGCGGAGCAGCTCACCATCATCTCCAAGTACAAGAGCGAGTTCCTGGCCAACATGAGCCACGAGCTGCGCACGCCGCTCAACTCGCTGCTCATCCTCGCGAAGCTCCTGTCGGACAACAAGGACGGGAACCTGTCCAACAAGCAGGTGGAGTACGCGAACACCATCTACGCGTCCGGCGGGGACCTGCTCAGCCTCATCAATGAGATCCTCGACCTGTCCAAGGTGGAGGCGGGCAAGATGCAGGTGGAGCCCCGGGACATCGTCCTCACGGAGCTCAACCAGTTCATCGACCGCAGCTTCCGCCCGGTGGCGGACCAGAAGGGCCTCACCTTCCAGGTGGAGGTGCTGACGGGCACGCCGCGCCACGTGCGCACGGACCCGCAGCGGCTGCAGCAGGTGCTCAAGAACCTGCTCTCCAACGCCTTCAAGTTCACCGACGAGGGCGGCGTGAAGCTCACCGTGCGCCTGGCGGACAAGGGCATGCGCTTCGACCACGAGGCGCTGCGCCGCTCGCGCCACGTGCTGGCCTTCGCCGTGAAGGACACCGGCATCGGCATCGCCAAGGACAAGCAGCGCATCATCTTCGAGGCGTTCCAGCAGGCGGACGGCTCCACCGCGCGCAAGTACGGCGGCACCGGCCTGGGCCTGTCCATCAGCCGTGAAATCGCCAAGCTGCTGGGCGGCGAAATCCGCCTGGAGAGCGAGCCGGGCAAGGGCAGCACCTTCACCCTCTACCTGCCGCCGGAGTACCAGGGCGCGGACGAGGAGGGCGGACAGGGCAACGAGGAGACCGCTCGCGCGGTGGGAGCCCTGCCGGAGACGCTCGCCACCCCGTCCACGTCCGGCCTCGTCACGGCGCCGCCGCCGCTCGCGCCGCCGTCCCCGGTGGCGGAGCCTCAGGCCCATGTGCTGGACGCCGCGCTGCCCCCGCAGGTGGAGGGCTCGCACGCGCCTGTCGTGGTGGAGGACGACCGCGAGTTCATCCGCGAGGGCGACCGCACCTTGCTCATCATCGAGGACGACCTGAAGTTCGCCCGCATCATGGTGCAGATGGCACGCGAGAAGGGCTTCAAGGCCCTGGTCGCCACGCGCGGCGACAGCGGCCTGTCCATGGCGCACGAGTACCAGCCGGACGCCATCACCCTGGACATCCAGCTGCCCGTGGTGGACGGCTGGAGCGTGCTGGACCGCCTCAAGCGCAACCCGCGCACGCGCCACATCCCCGTCCACATCATCAGCGTGATGGACAAGCACCTGGGCAACACCCAGGGCGCGTTCGGCTACCTGACCAAGCCCGTGAGCAAGGAGGGGCTGGAGCGCGTCTTCGGACAGCTGTCGCGCTTCCTGGAGCGCCGCGAGCGCCGCCTGCTCGTCATTGAAGACGACGACGTGCAGCGCAGCAGCCTCACCCAGTTGCTCAGCGACGGCGGTGACGTCGTCGTCACCGCGGTGGCGTCCGGCCAGGAGGCCCTCCAGAAGCTGGAGGAGAACGAGTACGACTGCCTCGTCATCGACCTCCTGTTGCCCGACATGGACGGCATCAAGCTGGTGGAGGAGGTGAAGACGCAGCAGCGCTTCCGCGACCTGCCCATCGTCGTCTACACCGGCCGTGAATTGACGCCCAAGGACGAGTCCCGGCTGCGGCGCTACACCGGCAGTGTCATCCTGAAGAGCGGTGCGAAGAGCCCCGACCAGCTGCTCAGCGACACCGCGCTCTTCCTGCACCGCCTGGACGAGAATCTTCCGGCGCGCGCGCGCGCGGCCCTGGCGCAGCGCAACGACCAGGACGCACCGCTGGCCGGCAAGAAGGTGCTGCTGGTGGATGACGACATGCGAAACATCTTCGCGCTCACCAGCGTGCTGGAAAATCACAGCATGCAGGTCGTCTTCGCGGAGAACGGGCGGGCTGCCATTGAGATGCTCGGCCAGCACCCCGACGTGGACGTCGTGTTGATGGACGTGATGATGCCGGAGATGGATGGCTATGAAACCATGCGTGCCATCCGCAAGGACGCCAAGTACGCCAGCCTGCCCATCATCGCCGTCACCGCGAAGGCGCTGAAGGACGACCGTGAGAAGTGCATGGCCGCCGGTGCGAGTGACTACCTGCCCAAGCCGGTGGATACCGACAAGCTGCTGGAACTGGTCCGGCTGTGGGTGAGTGCTTGATACTCAACGAGGGCGATCCATCCTCGTGCCCCCTTTACACTTCCGTCTGGAAGGGGGCGGCCCTAGCCTTGTTCGCCGTGTATCGGGTCCCCTGACCCACGCGCTCCCCCGCCGCGCACATGAACTCCACTGAGCACACTCCGGAACGTCCCCAGGAAGCCGCCGCCACCCCGCGCGCGGCCATCCTGATGGTGGACGACCATCCGGCCAACCTGTTGGCGCTGGAAGCCATCCTCGAGCCGCTGGGCCAGGACCTGGTGAAGGCGACCAGCGGCGAGGAGGCGCTCAAGCAGCTGTTGCAGCGCGACTTCGCGGTCATCCTGATGGACGTGCAGATGCCGGGGCTGGACGGGTTCCAGACGGCGGCGCTCATCAAGCAGCGCGAGCGCACGCGCACCATCCCCATCATCTTCCTCACCGCGCTCAGCCGTGACGCGGCGCATGTCTTCAAGGGCTACGCGCACGGCGCGGTGGACTACCTGCTCAAGCCCTTCGACCCGGAAATCCTCCGCTCGAAGGTCAGCGTCTTCGTGGACCTGTTCCTCAAGGAGCAGCAGCTCCAGCGCCAGGCGGCCCTGCTGCGCCAGCGCGACCGCGAGGCCCTGGAGCGCCAGAGCGCGCTGCGCTACCGCAGGCTCACGGAGTCCCTGCCGGAGCCCATGTGGGCGGCCCGTGCGGATGGGGCGCTGACATACGCCAACCGCGCCTGGCGCGACTACACCGGCCACCACGAGGGGTATGAGCTGTCGCTCTCCTCCTTCCTCCTGGACGTGCACCCGGTGGACCGCGAGCGGATGCGCAGCGTGTGGAGCGACGGGGTGGTGCAGGTGCAGCGCAGCTCGCAGGAGTTCCGGCTGCGGCGCAAGGACGGCGTCTACCGCTGGCACCTGGCGCGCGCGGTGCCCGAGCACGACGAGCACGGGCAGCTGGTGGGCTGGCTGGCCATCGCCACGGACATCGACGACAAGCGGCGCGCTGAGGAGGCGCTGGGGCGCTTCAAGACGACGCTGGACGCGACGCTGGACTGCGTCCTGATGTTCACCCCGGACACGCTCACGCTCGCGTACGCGAACGCGGGCGCGGCCAAGCAGCTGTCCGCCTCCGTGGAGGAGCTGGTGGGCCTGTCGGTGCTGGAGGTGGAGGCCGCCTTCGACGAGACGGGCTTCCGCAAGCTGCTGGCGCCGCTGATGTCCGGCACGCTGCCGTCGCAGACGTATTCCACCAACCACCGCCGCCGCGACGGTTCAGAGGTGCCGGTGGAGGTGGTGCTCCAGTACGTGGCGGAGGGGGACGGCCCCGGCCGCTTCATCTCCGTGGCGCGCGACATCACCGAGCGCCAGCGCGCGGAGACGGCGCTGCGGCTGGCGAGCGAGGCGAAGGACGCGTTCCTCGCCGCCGCGAGCCACGAGCTGCGCACGCCGCTGGCCGCGGCGAAGGGCCACGCGCACCTGGCGCTGCTGAAGCTGGGCGGGCAGACGGAGGCCGGCCCCGGCAAGTCGCTGCAGATCATCAACCGGCAGATCGACCGCATGGCGAAGCTGGTGGAGGACCTGCTGGACATCAGCCGGCTGCAGGCGGGGCGGCTGTCATTGGAGCTGGAGCCGTTTGATTTGTCGCAGCTGGTGCTGGAGACGCGGGACCGCATGGCGGTGCTGTCGCAGACGCACGAGCTGAAGGTGGAGGTCCCCGAGCGCCTGGAGGGCACGTGGGACCGGGGGCGGCTGGACCAGGTGCTGACGAACCTCTTGTCCAACGCCATCCGCTATTCGCCCGAAGGCGGCCAGGTGCTGGTGCGCCTGGCGGTGGAGGGCGACAGCGGGGTGCACCTGTCCGTGAAGGACCAGGGCGTGGGCATCCCCAGCGAGAAGCAGCGCCTCATCTTCGAGCGCTTCGGCCGTGCGCACGGCAGCAAGTACGGCGGGCTGGGCCTGGGGCTCACCATCAGCCAGGGCATCGTGGAGCAGCACGGGGGCCGCATCTGGGCGGAGTCCACGGGCACGGCGGGCCAGGGCTCCACCTTCAACGTCTGGCTGCCCCGGCGCACGGAGGCCCAGGCGGCGACGCCGACGGAGTCCTCGCGCACGCCGAGCTGAGCCTTCCGCGTCGGGAGGGGACGCGGCCTGCGTCCCCTGGGGACGCGGTTCGTGGGGACGGTGTCTCTGCCCGTGGCTCTGAAGCGCCGTTGGTATGGCCCGTGCTCAGGGACGGGGCATGTCCTCGTCCTCGCGGCCCAACATCCTCATCCTGACGGTCGATCAGCTCCAGTTCCCCCGCTTCGCCTATGGGCCGGAGGGCGGCTTCCTGCCGGCCATCAAGGACATCCTGGGCTTCGTGGCAGAGGGCGGGGAGGACAACCCGTTCCGGAAGTTCTTCCCCGGCTTCGCGGCGCTGCGGAAGAACGCGGCGGTGTTCCGCAACCACACCATCGCGGCGTCGGCGTGCACGCCCAGCCGCGCGGTCATCTACACGGGACAGTACGGCACGCGCACGGGCGTCACGCAGACGGACGGCCTGTTCAAGAGCGGGGACGCGGCGGCCTTCCCGTGGCTGTCGGCGCAGGGGATTCCGACGCTGGGGCACTGGTTCCAGAAGGCGGGCTACCACACGCACTACTTCGGCAAGTGGCACGTGAGCAATCCGCCGGACCACTCGTTGAAACAGTATGGCTTTGACGACTGGGAGCTGTCGTATCCGGAGCCGCACGGGGCCTCCATCAACAACCTGGGCGCGTTCCGTGACGAGGGCTTCGCGGACGTGACGTGCGGCTTCCTGCGGCGGATGGCCTTGGGTGAGCCGTACAACCGGGCGCTGGCGGAGCAGTCGTACGCGGCGCCCCGGGCCGCGGCGCCGGAGGGGGAGGCCCAGCCGTGGCTGGCGGTGGCGTCGTTCACCAATCCGCACGACATCGCGACGTATCCCATCCTGCCTCGGCAGCTGGACCCGGGGGCGCCCAAGCTGGGGCCGCTGACGGTGCCGGCGCAGGGGGCGCGGTCGGTGACGCCCACGGCGGGGTCGCTCACGGTGCCGCTGAACCCGCTGGGGTTCCCGCAGGACAACGCGGGCGTGCCGTCGAACCTGCGCGACACGCTGGCGAACAAGCCGGACTGCCAGCGGGACTACGCGTACAAGATGGGGCTCGCGCTGTCGTCGAAGACGGGGCTGACGCTGCACCAGGCGAACGAGAACATCGACCCGGTGACGGTGACGTTGAACGCGGGCATCCCGTTCCAGCTGACGGTGAATCCGGAGAAGGCGGCGGAGCGCTTCCAGCAGTACTACGCGTGGCTCATCCACCTGGTGGACGGGCACCTCGCGAGGGTGCTGCGGACGCTGGACGAGACGGGGCTGCGGAAGAACACGGTGGTGGTGTTCCTCTCCGACCACGGTGAGTACGGCGCGGCGCACGGCTACCTGATGGAGAAGTGGCACGCGTCCTACCAGGAGGCGCTGCACGTGCCGCTGGTGGTGCAGTTCTCCGAGGAGCAGGAGACGCGCTACATCGACGCGCTGACGAGCCACGCGGACATCGTGCCCACGGTGCTGGGGTTGGCGGGCATCCCGCGCGAGGAGCAGGCGGCGATCCGCACGGACCTGCGGCTCCACCGTCCGGTGCCGCCGTTCGTGGGCGCGGACCTGAGCCCGCTGGCGAGGGGCGAGGCGACCACGGTGCTGGAGCCCAACGGCACGCCGCGAGAGGGCGTCCTCTTCATCACGGACGACGAAATCACGGAGCCGCTGCCGCGCACGGGCGACCCGCACCAGGTGCACGACGACGCGCTGTTCACCGTGTACACGCGAGCGGTGGAGCGGCTGCGGGAGCAGGGCAAGGTGGAAGGGTTGAGGCCCGGAGCGGTGTGCCAGCCGAACCACGTCCGCTGCGTGCGCACGCCCCGCTGGAAGCTGGCGAGGACGTTCGACCCGTCCGGAGCGCACGCGGACCAGTGGGAGCTGTATGACCTGGAGACGGACCCGCTGGAGCTGGAGAACCTGCTCGTCTTCGATCAGCCGTTCCCGACGCTGATTCCGTCACTGCCGCGAGGGCTGTCCCGCGTGGAGGTGGAGGAGGCGGCGCGCGCGACGCGGACGCTGCTGGAGCGGTACGAGGTGGAGAAGCTGTCGCCCTGGCCGCAGGGTTAGAGGAACCGGCGGAGCCACTGGTTCGTGTCCTGTTGGAAGGGGAGGAGCGCTTCGCTTTCGTACTGGAAGAGGAAGGGCTCCATCAGGCGGGCCAGCGCGCGGTACTGGGGGGGAATGGGCTTCGCCTGCGTGTCGATGGGGTCAGGCCATTCGTCCAGGGTGACGAGCACGCGGTCCCCGTCCATGGGGAGCAGGGAGACCTCCGGGAAGGGGAGCGCGTTGCGGAGCGTGGTGATGCCGCCCAACTGTCCCAGCAGGGGCTGGCCGAGGAACGTGAGCCAGTAGGGCCCCAGGGTTTGGGTTCCAAGGCGAGAACTGAAACTCCTGGCATCGGGCGCATCAAGGCCGAGGTAGCGAGTGAGGAGGGCTTCGGTGATGTCCCAATCCCCTGCAGCCCAGGAGCCCTGTGTCGAGACAAGGGCGAAGCTGGCGTAACCGAAGTTGAAGGGCAGCTCACGAGCCAGTTCAAGTGCCAGCGAGCGAAGGCGCGTCACACCGTGCTCCACGAGGTATTCCGTGGGGAACGTGAACGCCAACGTGCTGACTGGAGCATCATGGAAGGGACTGTCGAGCCGACGCCCATAATACTCGACCTGATAATCACCGGTTTCGCTGGGGCTCTCCAGCAGCTCAGCGGTCCTGCCGCCGCCGCCACCGCGTCCAACGACTTCCTCGCGGTTGTGTGTCCACCCTTCGTCGTCGAGCGGGACCATGTCTCCATCCGCTGACGTGTACCAATTGAGTGAGCCGGCCGGAATGGCACGAACGTAGGCCTCGATAGCGCGCCAGATCGCGGAGCCGATCTCTGAATAGTCGCGATGGATGAAGAACGAAAAGACAATGCCATCCCGCGCCGTGAGCCAGTCATTCCTGCCCCGAAGTCTGATGACTGGGTAGTTCTCTTTCATGGCGGCGCGATTCCTTTGACTGGCGAGATGAGCAGGGCTTTGCCACCTAACGCTTTTTCGTAGACGCTCCCCTGGAGATCATCTGCATAGGGGCTGCTGCTTCCGTAGCGAGCCCATTGTGGCCGATTGGTGTTAGGGCAGGGGAACTTGAAGTCCAGGGTGAGCGCGGCCTTCAAGAGGTTTCGGTCCGCGTGCAGAACGATGTCCGGCTTGATGGTGCCTCGGAGTTCGTCGGTGCAGCCGTCGGCGATGAGTTGCGCTTCCTTCGCCCGGCTGATGGTCTCCAGGAAGCGGGCGTTCGGGTAGTAGCGGTAGCGCTGCTCGATGCTGAAGGGCGCGGGCCACAGCTCCTTCAGCACTTCCTCCGCGCACTGGAGTGCGAGCACGTGCTTCTGCTTGCCGAGTTGCATGGCCCGCGTCACGGGCTTGCCGCAGCGGTCCTGCTCCACCACCTCCGCGCACTCCTGCCGCGTCGGAGGTCGGTTTTCGAAGTAGCGCGCATTGCCCAACTGCTCGGCTTGGACCGCACACGCGACGAGCTGCTGCTCCAGTTCATCCGCGTCGTGGTCCTGCTGCATCAGCGCGAGCACGGCGGGAGGGATGGACCGGACCAACGGGGACGCCATGGCCTGGGTCGCGGCCCGCGCGGACGCCTGCTCCGCCACGTAGGCCGCATGCCGTGCCTTCCCGGCGGTCTCCGTGTCCACGAATCGCAGGTCCCCATGCCGTGAACCGCCGGCACACCCCGTGAGCAGGGCGCAAGCCACCCACAGGCTTGTCGCGGGAGGTCGTCCTGGCTTCAGGGTTGGAGGAACCGGCGGAGCCACTGGTTCGTGTCGTGTTGGAAGGGGAGGAGCGCTTCGCCTTCGTACTGGAAGAGGAAGGGCTCCATCAGGCGGGCCAGCGCGCGGTACTGGGGGGGGATGGCCTTCGTCTGTGTATCGATGGGGTCAGGCCATTCGTCGAGGGTGACGAGCACGCGGTCCCCGTCCATGGGGAGCAGGGAGACCTCCGGGAAGGGGAGCGCGTTCCGGAGCGCGTCGATGCCGCCCAGGTGTCCCAGCAGAGGCTGTCCCAGGAACGTGAGCCAGGCGGGTGCCAGGGCTCGGGTTCCCAAGATGGACCTGAAGCCAGTGCCTTGATGGAGATCCAAGCCTGGATAGCGAGCGAGGAGTGCCTCGACGATGGGCCATCTCGCCGCGCCCCACATTCCATGGGATGAGATGATGGCGAAGCTGGCGTATCCGAAGTTGAAGGGCAGCTCCCGAGCGAGCTCCAGCGCCAATGTGCGCACGTGCGCCGCACCGTTTCCCTGGAGGTAGTCCGTGGGAAAGGTGAATGACACCGCGTTGACGGGAGCTTTACCGAACGGCGTGTCGAGTGGATGGCCTTCGTACTCAAAAACGTACCCGCTGGAGATCTCACCTCCGCCCGGGCTTTCGGAGAGTTCCGCATTCCCACTGGTGCCCCAGGGACGCTCGAGTATTTGCTGGCGAGCGATCTCCCAGCCCTTGTCATCCAGCTCCAGGATGTCGCCGTCATCCGTGCCGTACCAGCCCAGCGAGCCCGGAGGAATGGCGCGGAGATAGGTTTGCAGGGCACGCCACACCGCAGTCGCTATCTCCTTGTGGTCGCGGTGGATGAAGAAGCTGAGGCCAATGCCGTCGCGGGCCGCGGGAATCGGAGGCGAACCTTTCGACCACAGGCGGATGACAGGGTACTCCCTGGTCATGGCTTCACCTCTTTGACTCCTATACGGGGCGAAATGAGCAAGGCCTTCCCTCCCAGGGCTTCCTCGTAGACGGCCCGCTGCGACATGCTGGCGTAGGTTCCCGTGCCATACCTTGTCCAGGTTGGCTCATTCGTGTCCGGACACGGGAACTTGAAGTCCAGGGTGAGCGCGGACTTGAGCAGGTTGCGGTCGCCGTGCAGGACGAGGTCCGGCTTGATGGTGCCTCGGAGTTCGTCGGTGCAGCCGTCGGCGATGAGTTGTGCTTCCTTCGCCCGGCTGATGGTCTCCAGGAAGCGGGCGTTCGGGTAGTAGCGGTAGCGCTGCTCGATGCTGAAGGGCGCGGGCCACAGCTCCTTCAGCACCGCCTCCGCGCACTGAAGCGCGAGCACGTGCTTCTGCTTGCCGAGTTGCATGGCGCGGGTCACGGGCTTGCCGCAGCGGTCCTGCTCCACCACCTCCGCGCACTCCTGACGCGTCGGAGGTCGGTTTTCGAAGTAGCGCGCATTGCCCAACTGCTCGGCTTGGACCGCACACGCGGCGAGCTGCTGCTCCAGTTCATCCGCGTCGTGGTCCTGCTGCATCAGCGCGAGCACGGCGGGAGGGATGGCCCGGACCAGCGGGGAGGCGATGGCCTGGGTCGCGGCCCGCGCGGACGCTTGCTCCGCCACATACGCCGCGTGCCGTGCCTTCGCGGCGGTCTCCGTGTCCACGAACCGCAGCTCTCCATGCCGGGAGTGCCGTGAGCCGCCTGCACATGCCGTCAGCAGGGCGCAAGCCACCCACAGGCTCGTCGCGGGACGCATGTGCTGCTGGATCGGTTTCCGTCCTGGCTTCAGGGGAAGAGGAACCGGCGGAGCCATTGGTTCGAGTCCTGCTGGTAAAGGGGGAGTCCTTCGCCTTTGTACTGGAAGAGGAAGGGCTCCATCAGGCGGGCCAGCGCGCGGTACTGGGGGGGGATGGGCTTCGCCTGCGTGTCGATGGGGTCGGGCCATTCGTCGAGGGTGACGAGCACGCGGTCCCCGTCCATGGGGAGCAGGGAGGCCTCCGGGAAGGGGAGCGCGTTGCGGAGCGAGTCAATGCCGCCCAACTGTCCCAGCAGGGGCTGGCCCAGGAACGTGAGCCAGGCGGGGGCCAGGGCGTGTGTGCCGATGATCGCGCTGAGCTCCCTGGTGTTGTAGGCGTCCAGTCCCAGATACCGGGTGAGGAGCGATTCGGTGATGTTCCAGTCGGCGGAGCCGAACAAGCCTTGGGGGGAGACGACGGCGAAGCTGGCGTAGCCGAAGTTGAATGGCAGCTCGTGCCCGAGTTGGAGTGCAAGGGTTCGCAGGTGTGAAGCCCCGTGCTCCAGGAGGTATTCGGTCGGGAAGGTGAACGACACCGAGCTGATGGGGTCCTCGAGGATGGAGTCCCCGAGTTGCCGCCCGTAGTATTCGAAGTGGTAGCTGCCAGCCTCGCTCGGACTCTCCAGGAGTTCGATGGGGCGGAGTCCATTCCAGGGAGGCTCCAGCAGACACTCCCGGAGGTATTTCCATCCAGTGTCATCGAGAGGAGTCATGTCTCCATCGTCGGACGGGTACCAGCCCAGCGTTCCCGAAGGAATGACTCGACGGTAGATTTGCAGGGCGCGCCATACCGCAGGGGCGAAATCCTTGGGGAGACGATGGATGAAGAAGGAGATGACGATGCCGTCGCGTCCCGCGAGCCAGCCTTTCCTGGCGCGAAGCTGGATGACCGGAAAGATGTCCTTCACCGCAGCCTCACTCCATTGCCTGGAGAGATGAGCAGAGCCGGTCCGCCCAGCGCTGCCTTGTAGACTTCACCCTGGTTCATGCCGATGTATGGACTGCTGGGGCCATACTCTGTCCACTTTGGCAGGTTGCTATCCGGGCACGGGAACTTGAAGTCCAGGGTGAGCGCGGACTTGAGCAGGTTGCGGTCGCCGTGCAGGACGATGTCCGGCTTGATGGTGCCTCGGAGTTCGTCGGTGCAGCCGTCGGCGATGAGTTGCGCTTCCTTCGCCCGGCTGATGGTCTCCAGGAAGCGGGCGTTCGGGTAGTAGCGGTAGCGCTGCTCGATGCTGAAGGGCGCGGGCCACAGCTCCTTCAGTACCTCCTCCGCGCACTGAAGCGCGAGCACGTGCTTCTGCTTGCCGAGTTGCATGGCCCGCGTCACGGGCTTGCCGCAGCGGTCCTGCTCCACCACCTCCGCGCACTCCTGGCGCGTCGGAGGTCGGTTTTCGAAGTAGCGCGCGTTCCCCAACTGCTCGGCTTGGACGGCGCACGCGACGAGCTGCTCCTCCAGTTCATCCGCGTCGTGGTCCTGCTGCATCAGCGCGAGCACGGCGGGAGGAATGGCCCGGACCATCGGGGACGCCATGGCCTGGGTCGCGGCCCGCGCGGACGCCTGCTCCGCCACGTAGGCCGCATGCCGTGCCTTCCCGGCGGTCTCCGTGTCCACGAATCGCAGGTCCCCATGCCGTGAACCGCCGGCACACCCCGTGAGCAACGCGCACACCATCCAGGGACTCGTCGCGGGACGCACGTGCCGGACTCTATTTCCTTCCCTGGCTTCGAGGTGCGGCCTGTCTTCAGGGGCTCGCGGTGAGCTGGGAACCCTGGTGTAGTAGATGTTTCACGGGACACGCCCCGATACATTGGGAGCACGGACATTGGATGCTCGGCACCGTTGGATCTCACCCATGCTCCTGGAGCAGGCCTGCGCTCGGGGCCAGGCACTCCCTGGGGCGTTGCGTGTCCGGTTCGAGCGCGCCTTCGGGGCCGACCTGAGCGCTGTGCGCCTGCACGAGCATCCCCTGGTCGCGAGCCTGGGGGCTCAGGCCCTTTGCTGGGGCGAGCAGATCCTCTTCGCTCCGGGGGCACTGGAACTCGACCTGGCTCGCGGGACCCGGATCCTCGCGCATGAGCTGGTGCATGTGCTGCAACAGCGCGCGGGGCGCGTCCCTCACGGGAACGGCGGGAATGGGCTGCTCGTGGATGAAGCCCTGGAAGCAGAGGCCGAGTCCCTGGGGGCACAGGCCCTCTCGGGGGAACGCGCGCACCTCGCGGCTTCCCGGGCGCGGACTTCACCGACTCCCGCGCTCCAGGCGTACCACGTCATCCAGAACGCCCAGTTCGTCGCCCAGGACGTCAATCTCCACAACGCCACCTTCGAAACCCAGCGGGACGGACTGCGGCCCCACCCCTATCCGAAGACGCACGGCGACAGCTTCCTCATCGACGCCGGGACGGCGAACGTCATGGTGCGGGCGCACAACCAGGTCGCGCTCCGGTTCTCGGATGACAACGAGCTCGCCATCGAGGACACCGATCCCCGCCACGAGCAGCCCAAGCACTTCTTCGCCACGGACAGCGCCATCTCACGGTGCAACCGCGCGCTGAGGTCCGCGGGCTCCAGCTACCGGATCGCCAAGGTCCCCGGGCCGCGCTACCTGGAAATCGGCCCTCCCGCGCAGCCGGGCTGCCTGCCCTTCCTGAGCGGCCCGGGACCCAAGCGGCTGTTCCAGGTGGCCATGTCCGAGGATGGGCACCTGGAGCCCGCCGTGTCGCAGAACTGCAACGAAATCTCCGGCAAGGTCATGGGGGAGCAGCAGGACTCGCAGCGCACCGTGAGGCTCAAGCAGTCCGGCAATCAGCTCTTCCTCAACCTGCCGCGCTGGCAGCTCGGAGGGTGGGCCCCTGCCTTCCAGGCCCATGGAGACATCCCCTTCCGGCTGGCGGTGCTCCTCACCACGTTCCTCTTCCATGGACAGGGCGAGGGCCCCAACGCCGCCGCGGCCCGGCAACGCGCGGTCAATGACTACCAGGTGGGGCTGCAGAACGCGCTGGCCGGCGCCAATACCCCCGTTGCCCAGATGGCGGCGCTCGCGGGCTACTACGGCCCCATTGGCCGCAACTACGGCCGGCTGGTGAACCGGGTCCGCGCCAATGCCGGCATGACCCTCAACGGCGTCAACCTCAACGGGCAGACGCTGAGCGCACGCTACGAGCAGCTCCTCTTCCGTCTGGGCCTCAATGCCCATGCGGATCCGCGCGTGGGGGATGCGTTCCAGACGTACTCCGTGGGCGCCATGGAGCGCTACCAGGACGCCCAGAACCGCAACTGGATGCGGATGCGGGACGAGGTCGCTCCCCGCCCGGTGGCGCCCATCCCTCCGCCTGTCTACTGCGAGCCGGTGTGGGAGTATCACTGGGGCGGCGTGGTCGCGGAGAGCGGCGCGGACCGCATCACCTTCGAGAACTACGCGCGCAACTACGAGGACCGCGATGGGCCCCAACTCCATGGCGGCGAGTCCCGCTCGTTCTTCCAGATGACCCGCGTGCCCACCGGGGTCAATGATCCGCTCATCGCCCAGTCCTGGCACGAGAGCTGTTACGCCCACGGCTTCGCCAATGCCCTGACGCTGTGCGTCTCCAAGATCAGCCGCTGTGGGCGCTGAACCGGCTCACCGCTTCCCGCGGGCCAGCAGCATCACCGCGACCAGGATGGCGCTCATCGCGCCCCAGGTCATGGGGCCCAGCGTCTCTCCCGCGAACACCACGCCCAGCAGCACCGCCACCGCCGGGTTCACGTACGCATAGCTCATCGCGAGCGCTGGCCTCGCGTGCTTGAGCAGATAGCCATACGCGCTGAACGCCACCAGCGAACCGAACACCAACAGATACACGAACGACACCATCGCGCGCGGGGGCACCGCGTCCGCCATCCGCTCCCCCAACGCGAAGCTCAGCGCCATCATCATCACGCCCGCGCTCAACATCTGCGTCGCCGGTGCCATCAACCCCGAGGGCATCGGCAACCGCCGGCTCCACACCGACCCGAAGGCCCACGCCGCCGGCGCCACCACCACCGCCAGCGCCGCCACGCCTCCGCCGCTCATGTCCCCGCCCAGGTTGAGCAGCACCACCCCCGCGAACCCCAGCACCAGCCCCGCCAGCTC